>NZ_JABERK010000038.1:0-35091 GCF_013004315.1 Acinetobacter sp. ANC 5378 | reverse complement strand
AGTAAATCTGTTTGAGAGAAAAACCTTAAAAGCTTTATTCATGCCCGATAAAATACCGATAAAACAAAAGGAAGCTCAATTGAGCCTCCTTTTATGAAAAATTGTGGGACAGCAGTGGCATGAATGCAGGTTTTTTATTTCATAGGAAATTATTTAATTTTCGCATGTGACTTAAGATATTGAGTGTAATCATCCAATTCTTGTTGACCACGAAGTTGCTGGTACAACTTAGACAATTCATTCAACTGCTCATCAGTTAAAGCATTAGACGTTGTCTTATTCACATTAGACACGGCAACCACCACCAACTCATTTGGCAATGAAGCTGTAGTCACCGACCACATGCCTGCTTTCGGTGCTGGAACACTAAATGCTGCACGCTCAATCTCACGCTTCAAACCTTGTGAGCGCGTAAATACACCTGCACTTTCAAATGCGATGTTGCTTTGCGCCAAAACAGTTGCAACAGGTTGTGATTTAAAGCTATTCAATGCAGTTTGAATTTTCGCTTTGGCAGCATCAATTGCTTTTTGCTCAACCAGTTTAGCTTTTACACGAGGCGTCGCTTCTGCAAGTGTTTGCACACCAGCCGCGTGGTAATTACGCACTTTCACCCAAACAGTATTGCCATTGGCTAACTGAATACTGCTTGAAGCGTTACGATCACCATTTTTCACATCATCATTAAATAACTTAACTTTTACATTTGCATCGCTAAGTACCGGATGTTGAGTCGCTAAAGTCATGCCCTTGATTGATTGAACGGTTACGCCTTTCACTTCTTGTGCAACTACATCTAATGCATCACTACCGACGACCATTTCATTTAGACTATTTACAGTATCTGAAAAGGCATTGGCAGATTTGTTCTTTTGCAATTCAGCCAGCAAACGTGGTTTTTCAGTTTCAAATGATGGAAGCTTAACCGCAGCCGCTTCTGTTTCAATTAAATGATAACCATATTGGGTTTTAACTGGAGCGGATACTTGCGCAGACTTTAATGAAGCCACCGCCTGGTCAAAGGCATCACCAAATACACCTTTGGCATATGCGTCTACCACACCACCTTTGGCTTTAGATTCGGTATCATCTGAATATTGTGCAGCAGCTTGAGCAAAGGTCATGCCTGCTTTAATTTTCGCTGCCACATCATTGGCTAATTTCTTCGCTTCCGCATCTGAACGCGTATCTGCTGCAATTAAAATATGTTTTACTAATGGTTTAGCATCTTTTTTTTGCGCCTCTACAAATGCGGCATAGGCTTGCTGCAATTCAGCCTCTGTCACTTGCGTATTCGCCGGCGCAACATTGGCAGGCGTTAATACCACATAATCCACATCAACACTTGCAACCTGCTTAAAGGCATTTTGATGTTTGTTGTAATAAGCAGCAACTTCTTGAGCAGTTACTTTTACATTTTTCTTGTAATCATCAAGTTTAATGCTAGCCAAATGCAAAGTACGTTGTTCAGTTTGCAAGTTCGCAATTTGCTCAATATCCAGTTTGCTGACCAAAGCATAATCCATAAAGGTTGAGGTCAACATTTTCAAAGCATGGTCTTGACGCAAATTCGCAATTAAAGCTTGACTGGTCATGCCCACTGAACGCAAATAGTTGGCATACAAGCTTTCCGAAAATTTACCGTTTTCTTGAAAGTTAGGTTGCTGGGCAACCATTTGCTCAATCTGTGCATCACTTAATGAAATACCCAAATCTTCAGCTTGCTGCAATAACAAAGTACGGGCAACCAGGGTATCCATCGCTTTATTTTGAATAAAAGATTGATTCAATAAAGTTTCATCACCATTGGCATAAGCCAAGTATTGTTCTTTAAATGATTTGGTCAGTGTTTCTAGTTCTTTTTTAGAAATTTCTTGGCCATTGACTAATTTTGCTGTGTCTTCTGACTTCCCGCCACTAAAATATCCTTCAATACCTACAAGCGCTAAAGGGGTCAAAAACAAAATGAGCAGTGCTTTGCCCAACCAACCCTTAATAACTTTACGAAAAGATTCCATAAGTATTCCAATATTTTATTTGTGAGGGATTTTACCCGAAAACCCCCAATGAATGAATGAGTTCAAACCGAAAATCGGCATAATAATAAAAAAACGCGCCTAAGCGGCGCGTTTATTGGCTTTAAAAAAGATTAAGCAACAGAATCTTTTAAACCTTTACCAGCTTTAAAGCTAGGAACCTTGCTTGCTTTAATTTCTAAAGCTGCACCAGTCTGTGGATTACGACCAGTACGTGCTGCACGTTCTTTTACGTTGAATGTACCAAAACCAACAAGTGTTACAGTATCACCAGATTTAAGTGCTTCAGTAATTGAAGCAATTGTCGCATCTAAGGCTTTACCTGCATCAGTCTTAGACAATCCCCCTTTCTCTGCAATTGCATCGATTAATTCTGATTTATTCATGAAGATTACGTCCTCTTAATATCGTTTATTTAAGGTCTAAGGATTCCATAACACCTTTATAGCAATGCTTTAGGTCAAAACGCAATACTCTGGATATCGATTTCTGCAAAATAAATGCGAAAAAAATTGTTGAAAAATGCATAAAAAGCAAAATTGTTTCATTTTTTTACAATTTGCGCTTTTAATGACTTATTTTCTTCAACCAAAAAATCGACCTTGCTATGTAGTTGTAATATGAGACTTTCTAAATGCTGAATATCTTTTACCGTGACCAAACCAATTCGGTTTAAAGAATGATTCACACTATGGTCGATTAGCTTCTCAACTTTATCTTTGGTATCTATCACTGACTCTTTGGCTTTCTCTGACACCTTTTCTACGGTTTGGTCAGCGATTTCCGTGGTTTTAGACTCCAGTTCTTCTCCCACCTTAACTAAAGAATCAAATAACTTATTTCCTTCTTCTTCTGCACGTGAAAAAGCACCTAAACCGGCCAGCCAAATCTGTTGGGTATATTTACGGAAATCTAGTCCTGATTTTCGCCCGTCACGCGATTTATTCTTTTTTTTATCAGTATTTTCCGCTGTCTTCTGTTCATTATCCTGATCTTTTATCTGCTTATCCATTCATTCTTTCTCCTGATTGTTTTATGTACGACCAAACATATTTATCCATAAAATACACTGATAATAGCAAATTAAATACTTGATAGATTTGCTAAACTGTTCTACAAAGCAAGATTATTATGTATTTGGTTTAAAGTCCTGAAACATATTTTACGAGCCAGGATGCTCTATTTCAGGTAAGGATTAAGTTTTATGAGTGAATCGCAGCAAAGTCCAAATCAACCGCATTTGTTGCTCACAATGGCTATGATTGTTCTTGAAACAATTTTTACCCTCATTTTGAAGCATGATCGCGTCATTGGTTTACAGGCTAAAAAATTTATAGATCAAAAAGTTGCGATTAAAATTAATAGCTATTTGCCGTATTTTGATTTTTACGTTCAATTTACTGAACACGGGGTTTTATTTGACACCAAAGCACCAGAGCAAGCGGTTGATCTGGATATCCGCACCACCCTCATGGATTTAATTAAAGTCTTTGTGTTTGCTAACCGTCGCAGTATCAAAAAAATGCGTATCGATGGCGACCTGACGCTAAAAGATGAGTTTCGTGATTTAGCTTTACTTTTTAGCTTTCCAAAAGTTTTGTCGGACTGGAAACAGTGGTTAACTGAACCCACTGACGAGCAAGATATTATTGCCTCTAAAAAACGGATTGTCCCTCTTTTAGAAAAAATCGACTTGCAACGCTCAACAATAAATAGCCTGGAAGTTGAAGTGAAGCAATACCAAAATCGTATTCGTCGCATTCAACAAAAGCAGAAAAGAATTAATATCGTGTTTATTGTAATCACCGTGCTTTTGATCGCGTTATTAGTGTATAATTTATTGCTTGGATAAATATACAATTTTTCTTATAAAACAAAACAATTTAAAGCCTCATAAAAAACTTGACTATTTTAGTCAGGATTCTTAAAATCGACACATCTAGTCTAAACATGTGTATCGAATCATGCGTCTTACTACTCGCGGTCGCTACGCAGTGACTGCTCTACTTGATTTAGCTTTGCAGCCAACTGAACAAACGATCACGCTTGCTGAAATTGCAGCTCGTCAAACTATTTCTGTGGCTTATCTTGAGCAGTTATTTGCGAAATTAAAGCGTCACGGCTTAGTTTCTAGTGTACGTGGTGCCAACGGTGGCTACCATCTTGCTCGTCGCGCTGAAGAAATCACTGTGTTAGAAATTATTGAAGCTGTAAACGAAACAGTTGACGCAACGCGTTGTGACCATAAAGGCAACTGCCAAAATGGTGCAATGTGCTTGACTCATGATTTATGGCAAGAACTCTCCCACCACATTGCCGATTATTTAGCAAAAATTACGCTTGCTGATCTGGTAGCACGTGACAACGTACAAACCGTTGCAATCCGCCAAAATTCACCAAGTTTTGATTCAGCCCTTTTATCGGTTACAGGTATTTGACATGAAACGTCCGATTTATCTTGATTATGCAGCAACCACTCCGGTAGATCCTCAAGTTGCAGAACGTATGATGGAGTGCTTAACATTCGATGGTACTTTCGGTAATGCTGCATCTCGTTCTCATGCTTACGGGTGGCAGGCGGAAGAAAAAGTAGAATATGCACGTGAACAGGTTGCCAACTTGGTTAAAGCAGATCCACGTGAAATCGTGTGGACCTCTGGCGCGACTGAATCAGATAACCTTGCCCTAAAAGGTGTTGCACAATTCTATGCCTCTAAAGGCAAACACATCATTACAAGTAAAATTGAACATAAAGCAATTTTAGATTCTTGCCGTGAACTCGAAGAAGAAGGTTTTGAAATTACCTATCTTGAGCCAGAGCCAAAAACAGGTTTAATTACTCCTGAAATGGTTAAAGCTGCGATTCGTCCAGATACCATTCTTGTTTCATTGATGATGGTGAACAACGAAATTGGTACCGTGACTGATGTTGCTGCTATTGGTGAAATCACACGCGCAAATAAAACCTATTTCCACGTCGATGCTGCTCAGGCCGCAGGTAAAGTTGAAATTGATCTTTCAACCATGAAAATTGATTTAATGAGTTTCTCTGCTCATAAAATTTATGGTCCTAAAGGTATTGGTGCACTGTTCGTACGTCGTAGCCCACGTGTTCGTCTTAAAGCTCAAATGCATGGTGGCGGTCATGAACGTGGTATGCGCTCTGGTACACTTGCAACCCACCAAATCGTGGGTATGGGTGAAGCATTTGAACTTGCAGGCAAAAACCTCGAAGCTGAACAAACACGTCTGCGTGTATTACGTGACAAACTTTGGAACGGCTTACAAGGTTTAGAACAAGTGTTCTTAAATGGTCACCCTGAATACAATGTTGCGAATTACTTAAATGTAAGCTTCAACTTTGTAGAAGGCGAATCATTGATGATGGCATTGAAAGATGCTGCTGTATCTTCTGGTTCTGCATGTACCTCTGCAACACTTGAGCCTTCTTATGTACTTCGTGCATTAGGTTTGTCTGATGAGCTTGCGCACAGTTCGATTCGTTTCAGCTTCGGTAAATATACCACTGAAGAAGATATCGACCATGTACTTGAAATAACCAAAGCGGCTGTACAAAAACTACGTGATCTTTCTCCTCTTTGGGATATGTACAAAGATGGTGTTGATCTGTCTACAGTCGAATGGGCTGAACACTAATTTATTCTTGGCATCTTATAGAATTTGCTTAAGATGCCCCCATATTAAATCTTATCAAGGCTGACCCCGAGGTTTGGAGACGCATCATGGCTTATAGTGAAAAAGTAATTGATCATTACGAAAACCCTCGTAATGTTGGTGTTTTAGATAAAAACGCTGAAAATGTTGGTACAGGTATGGTCGGTGCACCCGCTTGTGGTGATGTTATGCGCCTTCAGATCCAAGTTGATGACAATGGTGTGATTGAACAAGCACGTTTCAAAACTTATGGTTGTGGATCGGCTATTGCTTCAAGCTCGCTTGTAACTGAATGGCTTAAAGGTAAAACTTTAGACGAAGCACAAGCAATCAAAAACATTGATATTGCAACTGAACTCGCGCTTCCTCCAGTAAAAGTACACTGTTCTGTACTTGCTGAAGATGCAATTAAAGCTGCTGTTGAAGACTACCGCAGCAAAAAAGCTAAAGCTTAATGGCTTTAAGTTTTAAATAAGGAATAACGGAGTTTTCATGATTCATTTAACTGAAAATGCTGCAACTCATATCAGCAATTACTTAAAAAATCGCGGTAAGGGTGAAGGCATTCGCGTTGGCGTGAAAACTTCAGGCTGTTCTGGTTTGGCCTATGTACTCGAATTCGTTGATGAAATTGATACACATGATCAAATTTTTGAACAGTTTGGCGTTAAGGTTTTCGTTGACCCTAAAAGCAGTGTCTATTTAGAAGGTTTAGAAATGGACTATGTGAAAAATGGCTTAAACGAAGGCTTCGAATTTAACAACCCCAATAAAAAAGGTGAATGTGGTTGCGGTGAATCTTTCACTGTTTAATCAATCCCCTTCATTCTCTTTTAAAAATTAAAACAGTGTACAATACACTGTTTTAATTACATTTATATTTGCAGTTATTTTCATAGAACTTTCGCGGATCAAATCTCCCATGAATCATTTTGAGTTGTTCAATCTTCCTGCAGCACTCGATATTGATTTAGCAGCTTTAAAAAATGAATTTTTAAAATTGCAGCAACAATATCATCCCGATAAAGCTGAAGACAAAGATCAGGCACTGATCAAGTCAAGTGAAATCAATCAGGCATTTAAAGTTTTATCTCAAGTTGATAGTCGTGCGGGATATTTGCTTTCGTTAAAAAAACAAGATCATCTTCTAGATCAATCCATCAGCGATTTTGAATTTCTACAATCTGCGCTAGAAATTCGTGAACAGCTAGATGAAGCCCACGCTGCCGAAGACTTGATTTCACTTAAACAAGAAGTCCAACAATGGATTGACAGCTTGGTTCGTGAATTCAAAATTGACTATACTGAAGAAGACTGGGCTGAAGCGCGCGACACAGTGCGTAAGTTACGCTTCTTCCAAAAAGTCATGGCAGATATCGACAAAGCTGAAGATCGCTTTTTGGATGATGATTCTTTCGATCTTGACGATGATTTTTAATTTATTTTTACTTTTAGACGTTCAAAGGATGTAACACAATGGCTCTCTTGCAAATTGCAGAACCTGGTCAATCAAGTGCGCCCCACGAACACCGTATTGCTATTGGTATCGATTTAGGTACAACACACTCTTTAGTGGCTACGGTTTTATCAGGCAAAGCCAAAGTTCTTAACGATGAACAAGGTCGCGTGTTACTCCCATCGATTGTGCATTATGCAGATCAGGCAACTCAATATGGTGATGAAGCAAAAGCCTTCATAACCAGCGATCCTAAAAACACCATTGTTTCTGTTAAGCGCTTTATGGGTCGTTCAAAAGCGGATATTAAATTCCAGCACCCATATACATTAGCGGGTGAAGATCACCAGATGCCAGCTTTTGAAACCATTCAAGGTCGTAAAACCCCTGTTGAAATTTCTGCTGAAATTTTAAAACAATTGAAAGAACGTGCTGAAGCAAGTTTAAAAAATCCAATTAATGGCGCGGTAATCACTGTGCCAGCTTATTTTGATGAAGCTCAACGTCAAGCTACGCGTGATGCTGCCCAATTAGCCGGTTTAAATATTCTACGCTTGTTGAATGAACCGACTGCTGCTGCTGTTGCCTATGGTCTAGATCAAGAAAGCAATTTAGCTTCTGACCGCAACTATGTAATTTATGATCTAGGCGGTGGTACTTTTGACGTTTCTATCTTGCGTTTTACCCAAGGTGTATTCGAAGTTTTAGCGACGGGTGGCCATACTGCACTCGGTGGTGACGACTTAGACCGCTTGATTGTGAAATGGGCAAAGAAACAGCTTAATATTGAAACTCTGGATGATGCAGAACATGCACATCTGATGGTTGCTGCACGTCATGCCAAGGAAGCATTAACAGATTTAGAATCTGTTGAACTTCAAGCTCTAGATCAAGTTTTAACTTTAGATCGTGCAACCTTTGAAGACATTATTAAAATTGCTTTAGATAAAACCATTAGCGTATGTAAACGTGTGATGCGTGATGCCAAACTTGAACTTGACGATATTCAAAATGTCGTTCTTGTCGGTGGGTCAACCCGTTCATATGCAGTACAAAAAGCAGTTCGCGATGTGTTCAATCAAGAACCTTTATGTACCATCAATCCAGATGAAGTCGTTGCGATTGGTGCAGCCATTACTGCAGACCAGTTGATTGGCAATAGCAAAGATGGCTCATTGCTGCTAGATGTTACCCCGCTCTCTTTAGGTTTAGAGACCATGGGTGGTCTGGTTGAGCGCCTCATTTCACGTAATACCGCTATCCCTGTGGCACGTCGTCAAGAGTTTACCACCTATCAAGATGGTCAAACTGCCATGCTGATTCATGTGGTACAAGGCGAACGTGATCTGGTTGAACACTGCCGTAGTTTAGGTCGTTTTGTTTTACATGGCATTCCTCCGATGACTGCTGGTCAGGCACGTATTGAAGTGACCTTCCAGGTCGATGCTGATGGCTTACTGACCGTTTCAGCAAAAGAAACCACCTCGGGCGTACATGCTCAAATCGATATTAAGCCTTCTTATGGTTTATCCGATTCTGATACTGAACGCTTATTGATTGAAGGTTTTAAATTTGCTGAAGAAGATAAAAATCTTCGTCATTTGCAAGAAACCAAAGTTGAAGCACAACGTGAACTTGAAGCATTGGAACAAGCCCTTAAAGTGGATGCTCAGCTATTAACTACTGAACAGCTAGAGTCTTTAAATCAAGCCAAAGTTCAACTTGAAGCTCAACTTAAAACCACAGATATCAAAGCTATTGAACAGGCTGTAGAACAGCTTAAAATACACAGTGATGCTTTTGCTGCTGCACGCATGAATCAACACATTGATGCTGCCCTAAAAGGCACTAAACTTGATGACTGGTCAAACTCACCCGAATAAATAGGTAAAAATTATGCCACGTATTAAAGTTCTTCCACATGCGCAAATTTGCCCAAATGGTGCTGAGTTTGAAGTTGAACAGAATGCAAATCTTTGCGAAAGCTTATTGAAAAATGGCATCAAGATTGAGCATGCATGTGACATGTCTTGTGCATGTACCACTTGCCATGTTGTGGTTCGCAAAGGTTTTGACAGCCTTGAAGAAATGAATGATGTCGAAGCCGATTTACTTGATCGTGCTTGGGGTCTTGAGCCTGACTCACGTCTTTCATGCCAGGTCAAAATTATAGATGAAGACTTGGAAGTTGAAATTCCGAAATACACCATCAATCATGCATCTGAAAATCATTAATTGATTCAGGATTAAAAAACCACGCCAGGCGTGGTTTTTTTATATTCAATTCAATAGCAACGATGCTTAGTGACTATTCATCTTAATGATATTGTTCATCTTTCTGATCTTCGATTATTTCATCTTCTAGATTCAGTTTTACCACACCTTGAGAATTGGTCATTTTTTGCTGTTTTTGTATGCGTTTAATCATTTTTTCCAAAACATTGATCAACTCTGGATATTCATAGTTTTGAACTTCGTCCAGATTCAACAATAGATGAAAGCCTTTATACTCATAATCAAACCAACGCTGATAATCCGATTTACGTGAAGTATATTTTTCCATCACCTGCCAGGTTCTCACTGGATCCTGAATACCTTTAAGCTTAATCGGTGCTTTAGGCGCACACAAATAATCATTTTTAATTAAATTATAAGTATCATCCGAGATTAAAATTTCATCCACTTCTGCCGCACTTTGTAAACGCGCCGCCAAATTTGCATCACGTCCAACAATGGTATAGGCCATACGATGAGCTGCACCATAATTCCCAACGTGACAATATCCCGTACTGATTCCCATACGAATATGTAAAGCGGGATAACCCATTTTAATCCATCGCTCTCTTAACAATTTCATTTGCTGACGCATATCAATCGCCATGTCTAAACAAGTTTTTGCATCTTGCTCAACACCTTGAGAAATGGGATCACCAAAGAAAATTAAGATCGCATCCCCCATAAACTTATCGACAGTCGCTTCATACTGTTTGGCAATTTCTGTCATATGACTTAGATAGTCATTGAGCAAGAATGCCAAGTCATCGGGAATGAGGGTTTCGGAGAGCTCGGTAAAACCTTGAATATCTGAAAAGAAAATGGTCATTTTCTTACGCTTATATTCAATTTTGGCTTCAGACTCACCCTTCATAATTGATTGCCACAATTGTACCGGTGCATAACGGCTGAGCTGGTTGGCAAACTCCATATAACGATTCATTTGCTCATAATAATAAGCTTTACGATCGGTAACATGCTGGATTTGATTGCGTTGGTAAAAACTTCCCACACCAAAATAAGTGATGAGACAAATAAAGCCCAGAACGGTTAATTCACCTGTGGTTTGTTCAAAATATTCGCCAAAGCCAAAAATAAAGATATTACACAGATAGAAAATTGCGATTCCAATCAGACTCGCCAATGACACCATGAGAAATGAAATTTTATTACTGATTGCAGTATACAGAAGTGCAAAAAGTGAAATAAAAGTCAGCACCAGGTTTAAATGAATGGCAGACAAAATAACTGAAATGGCAACAACATCAATGAGAAATAACAGACTGCGTTGTATTTTTGAATTATAACGGTACAGCAACCCAGTCGATAACTTCGGGGTAATCAGCAAGACAAACAACAAGAATAAAGGGACATAGATCTGATATTGCGTATCAGAAGAAGTGTAATGATAGACGATGACGAGTAAAGACAACATGATATATCCCATCAAACGATGAAAATATTCAAATTGTCTCGGCTCTTTGCTAATCCAGTCGTCTAGCACTCAATCACTCCTGGTCCCAGTATTCACACCACACATTCCCTGTTTGGCTTTTTAAATCGCTTTGAATTAGTCCATACGCCAGTCAAATGGCATATCACCTTGACCACGTAACGCAAGCATTAAAGTTTGACGCATATGTGCAAGGACTTCATTGCTATAAGGAACAGCTGGGGTTCCCCAAACTGGTTTTGGCCACGCGACGTCATTTTGGTAACGCACGACATGATGAAAATGTAATTGTGGAACCATATTCCCTAAAGCAGCAACATTCATTTTGTCTGCACGGAATACACGCGCCAACTGGCTTGATAACCAGCTAGATTCACGTAGGAATTGTTCTTGGTCAGCCTGACTTAATTCATATAATTCACTAATACCGGGTACACGCGGAATTAATATGAGCCACGGAAATTGCATATCATTCATTAAACGACATGTTGACAGTGGAAAGTCGCCTACAAAAAAAGTATCTTGAGCAAGTTGGGGATGCAAACTAAACATATCTTTATAAATTATGCAAAATTAGAATGATGGCTAATACTATCACATCCAATGGGACGTGAATATTCTATGCAATGTGTTTCATTACAAATAAACCACTATTTGCCCTGAACACTCAAGCACAGATAAATTTAATAAATTTACTTAAAAATTCAAGTATTTCTTTTCCACAAACCCTAAATTATGGGCGAATCAAGAAGTAAGTGCATAATATTTACACACCCACTTTCTGACTAGTGAATTTCTTTTAATAAACTCGCGAGTAAATCGGAAATAAATTGAATTCTTTTTTGATAATCTTCCAGCATCACCATGATTTTTAAACGTTGTCCTCCATCCATACGGAAAAAAGTCGGATGTTTTTGCATCATTTGAATAATGCTCATGGCTTGAACCGGGGTATCTGGTGAAAATTCAATATGACCACCATTTGCACTGATATCAACCTTGGTAATCCCCAACTGCTCTGCTTTTAAGCGGAGTTGATGCACAGCAAATAATTGCTTCACAGGTTGTGGTGGCACACCAAAACGGTCAATCAATTCCATACGAATGTTATCGAGTTTTTCTTGAGTGTCGGTATTACTGATCCGCTTATAAAACATCAGACGTTGGTGTACATCGCCCAAATACTCATCTGGAATCAATGCCGGCATATGTAAATTAATCTCAGCCGTTAAAGATAACGGTGCATCGAAATTCGGAGTTTTACCTTTTTGAATGGCTTTGGTCGCCTTTTCAAGCATTTCCATATACAGGCTATAACCGATCGCATGCATCGAACCACTTTGTTGCTCACCCAAGAGCTCACCCGCACCACGAATTTCCAAATCCTCTGTGGCCAGCATGAAACCTGCACCCAAGTTAGATGCACGCTGAATCGCATCCAGACGTTTTTCAGCATCACCTTTTAAACCTTTAATTGAAGGTACCAATAAATAGGCATAGGCTTGATGATGCGAACGCCCAACACGTCCTCGTAATTGATGTAACTGCGCTAAACCTAACTTATCTGCACGTTCAATCAAAATGGTGTTGGCATTTGGAACGTCAATTCCGGTTTCAATAATGGTTGAACAAACCAGAACATTATATTCCTTGTGATAGAACTGCTGCATCACCTGCTCCAGTTCACGTTCACGCATTTGTCCATGCGCCACTGCTACTCGTGCTTCAGGTACCAGCTCTCGGATACTTTCAGCTGTCCGTTCAATACTCTCCACTTCATTATGCAGGAAATAAACCTGACCACCACGAAGTAATTCACGCAGAATCGCTTCTTTTATCGCGTCACTGGTGTGCTCTTGAACAAAGGTTTTGACTGCCAAACGACGTGCTGGCGGTGTGGCAATGATTGATAAATCACGCATCCCGCTAAAGGCCATATTTAATGTGCGCGGAATCGGGGTTGCAGTCAGGGTCAGCATATCGACATCGGCACGCATGGCTTTAATACGTTCTTTATCACGTACCCCAAAGCGATGTTCTTCATCGACAATCATCAAACCCAAGTTTTTAAACTGGATACTTTCCTGCAGAATTTTGTGCGTTCCAATCACAATATCGACTTTACCGTCAGCCAAGTCTTCAGTAATTTTCAGATGGGTTTTATTGGAACCAAAACGCGAAAGTACTTCTATACGAATTGGCCAATCGGCAAAACGGTCTTTAAAGGATTCATAATGCTGCTGTGCCAGCAAGGTCGTTGGCACTAACACCGCGACTTGTTTATTGTTTTGTACTGCTAAAAATGCGGCTCGCATCGCCACTTCAGTCTTACCAAAACCGACATCCCCACAGACCAGACGATCCATCGGTTTCGCCAGTTGCATATCGTGCAAGGTCGCTTCAATTGCATTGGCTTGATCTAGCGTCTCTTCATAGGCAAAGCCACTGGCAAATTGCATATATAGACTTTGTTCCAGCTCAAAGCTAAAGCCCTGTTTAGCCTGTCGACGTGCCTGAATATGCAATAACTCGGCAGCAACATCATGAATCTGTTCTAGGGCTTTACGCTTGGCTTTATTCCAGGCATCAGTACCTAATTTATGTAATGGTGCTAAATCTGGATCGCCGCCACTATAACGGCTGATTAAATGCAAATTGGTGACTGGAACATAGACCTTGGCAGCATCGGCATAATCCAGCTGTAAAAACTCATGATCTTGATCATCAATACTTAAAGTGACCAAGCCCGCATAACGTCCCACACCATAATCGATATGTACTACCGGTGCACCAATACTGAGTTCGGTTAAACTCCGAATCAGAAATTCTTCTGAAACTTCCTGCTGGCGTTTACGACGGCGCTGAACGACGCGATGTTCATAGAGCTGATTTTCAGAAATTACTGTAAGGTGATTCGGAATCACCAAGCCACGATCAAGTGGTGCACTGGTAATGGCGATGGCATGTAATGATTTTCTAAATTCTGCAAAATTTTCAACATTGGGAATATCACCCAAAGCTGGACGCAACGCATCTTTTAAGGTTTCACGACGTCCGGCACTTTCAGCCACCAATAGCACTGGATGATTTGCCGCATCAATATATTTTTTAACCGCAGAGAACGGTTTTTCCTGTTTTGGATCAACCGGTAAACGGGGTGGCAATTCGGTATTGAGATTAAGCACCCCAGTTTTATCTACAAACTCTTCTGAAGATGCAATGATTCTGGCGAAGTGATTCAGTTGTTCTAAGACCTGATTCGGTTGCAGAAATATCTCTTCTGGCGACAGAATAGGGTGATCAACATTATGGCGACGGTCTTCATAGCGTCGAACCACATCTTTCCAAAAACTGGTTAAGCTTTCATCCAGATGCTTGTCTGTAATGACAATGCCATTCTTCGGTAAGTACGCCATCAGGGTACTTTGTGTTTGCATCGCTTCTTTGCTAAAAAATAATGGGAAATAAAACTCCAACCCCGGAGAAGCAATACCCTCTAAAACATCTTGATAAACCGGATTTTTCTTGGGATTTGCACTAGGAAAACTTTCTGCATAACGATCACGGAAAGTCGAACGCCCTTCTTTGAGTGGAAATTCTTTGGCCGGTAATACTGAAAACTGTTGTAAATTTTGCGTGGTTCTTTGCGTTTCAGGATCAAAGAATTTTAAGCTCTCAATTTCATCATCAAACAAATCAATCCGTATAGGCGAATTTTGCCCAGACGCGTAAATATCCATAATGCTGCCGCGCACAGCAAATTCACCATGATCATAAACGGTATCGACCAGATGATAGCCTGCTTGTATTAAACGCAGTTTTTGTTGTTCCAGTTCAAATTTTTGACCCACTTTAATATCGAAATGTTCACCCAACACCCAAGAGGTTGGCGCAACACGTTGTGCTAAAGTCGAGGCAGAAAGTAACAATACGCCCTGCTTTGGCATATTTGATAAAATTGAAAGACGTTCTGACACGATATCTTGATGCGGAGATAAACGGTCATAAGGAAGAATTTCCCAATCCGGGAAAATGGTCGGTTTTATCCCGTAAAATTCCAGTTCACTTTCCAACTGACCCAAATGCTGATTATTTTTGGCAACAATAATGAACAATTGCTTATTTTGCGTGGCAATGTCTTTAAACAATAAAGCGGCTGATGAGCCTTGTAAATTACCGACCCAGCGTTTTTCGCCTGCTTTTAATTGCTGCAGATTTAATTGGGAAATTTCTTGTTGGAACATGTATATAGCTTTTGGTCTAAATGACATGAGCTGTATCTTAACATGGGTTTTTTGTGGGTTGAGTTATTTTTATATGCAGCCCGTTTTTCTCTCTAAATCCTTTTAGATGTCACCTGTTCAGCCTGTGTTTTGCAATTATTTTTCGCGTAAGAAATTGCGGTAATAGTCATTCAGCTTTTGAATGATTTGCTTTAACTGCAACAGGTTTTCTTCGGTATTACCTAAACGTGTGACAAAACGTTGACTGGCAATTTCCAGATCAATTTTTTCATTGATAATCATAGCAGTGAAATACAATGCTTTTAAATCGTCAAACTGGGTTAATTTTCGATTCGAGAAGTATGACAACCGTTCAGACAGTTCATTAACCACGATACCATCGACGATATAACCCTGTTCTTGATTGAATTGGATATTATTTTCTTCCAGGAACAGCTGTTCAGGAGAAGGTTTAGAACTTTTGAATAGTCCGGCAAGTTTATTCAGCATAAGTATTACAAATATTAAAAAACCTGCCTATTCTAACCCTGAGCGGCTTTATCTTCAGCACTATTTTCCATAAAAAAGGTAGCCGTTTAAACGGCTACCTTTTCACTATAACTAAAATTAAATTTTGCCTTAGCCGAATTAGCTCACTTGTGCCAACAATTCATGTGCTGCTGTAACTTCTGAAACCAGATTACTAAAGGCAAAAATTTCATCTAACTGTTCTTGTGTGAGTAATTCCTGTTCCAAGACAATCTGTTGAATGGTTTTGTTTTCAGCAATACATTGCTTGCCAATTTCATCACATTTGGCATGACCCAAAATGGGATCCAGTAAAGTGACAATGCCGACACTACGCATTACAGCATCATAACAAACCTGCTCATTGGCTTGAATGCCCTGAATACATTTACTGTCCAAACTCGAAATGGCTTGAGTAAGTAATTCAATGGATTCATTAATGGAAATGGCAATCACCGGTTCCATTACATTTAACTGTAATTGTCCCGCTTCCGCAGCCATGGTCACGGTTAGATCATTACCAATTACTTTATAGGCAATCTGATTCACCACTTCAGGAATCACCGGATTGATTTTTGCCGGCATAATTGATGAGCCGGCTTGCAATTCAGGTAAGCGAATTTCACCCAAACCGGTACGTGGCCCCGAACTCAATAAGCGTAAGTCATTACAAATTTTTGAAAGCTTCACCGCAAGACGTTTCAGCGTACTGGATAAAATAATAAATACACCACAATCACTGGTGGCTTCCACATAGTCTTCCGCACCAATTAAATTCAATCCGGTAATTTTATTTAAAGATTGAATCGCTTCATGTGTATAGCCCGCTGGTGTATTTACCCCGGTTCCAATGGCAGTGGCACCCAAATTCACTTCCAGTAAAAGCTCGCGGGTGCGTTGAATAAGTTTTATATCTTCTTTTAATAAGGTTGCAAAAGCACGAAACTCTTGTCCCAAGGTCATCGGAACTGCATCTTGTAATTGGGTACGCCCCATTTTTAAAACAAACTGAAACTCTGCAACCTTTATATGCAATGTATCAACTAGTTTTTGAATCTGAAGCAATAAATCGTCCAGACTATAATACGTTGCCAAGCGCAAAGCCGTCGGATAGACATCGTTGGTCGATTGGGATTTATTAACATGATCATTTGGGTGAATATGTTCATATTGCCCCTTATGAAAACCTAAATGCTCTAATGCAATATTGGCCAATACCTCATTGGTATTCATATTAATAGACGTACCCGCTCCCCCTTGATAAACATCTAAAGGAAAAGCATGACTCCATTTTTCCGGAGATTCGATTAATTCATTACACGCCCGCTGAATCACCTGACTGACTTGTTCAGAAATTTTGCTAAATTTTAAATTGGTCTGTGCCGAAGCTTTTTTGACTTGGGCCAAAGCACGAATAAAATGATGATGATTTCCAACTTTCTGATTAGAGATTTGAAAATTCTCTAAAGCACGTACAGTATGAATGCCGTAATAACATGCTGCCGGAACTTCCTTCGCTCCCAACAAATCACGCTCTATTCTTGTATTATCGAGTTGAACCGTAGACACTTTAAATATACTCACATTTATGCACTAGAATTGTGCAATTGAAAAAATATTAAACCTTTGCGCTATTTTGAATATTGTAAAAAGATATTTATTTGGCAATGCTCTATAACCAATTACAGCAGCTTTGTAGCTAGTGTAAGCACTTGTAACTATCTTTTCGCTTTCAATTTTCCTGATCAAAAAATTAAATTCAAAAATCTTTTAGCCTGATTTGCAATTCACACTAAGCCTGTATGCGACCCCTATAAATGACATTAAGCACCAAACTTATAACCAATTAATTTTATTAACTTTTAATAAATTGTATCTAAAAATACATTCCGCTACACAACACGCTATTAAATCCCTTCGAAATGTAACAGAAGGTAATTTTGATTTTGTGTTTGAATCAGCTCCTTAGCGAATATGGATAAAAATTCATCTTGGACAGATGTATTTATAAGGACATAAGGATGAGTACATGAGTCAACTGAACCCGACATTAATCACATTTATTTTTTATATTGTCGCCATGGTGGGTATTGGGCTATATGCCTATAAAGCCACCACCGACTTTTCAGATTATATTCTGGGTGGCCGCAGTCTAGGCAGTGTGGTCACTGCCCTGTCCGCAGGTGCATCGGATATGAGTGGCTGGTTGCTCATGGGCTTACCTGGAGCCATTTATCTCTCTGGCTTATCTGAAGCGTGGATTGGCATTGGCCTGATTATCGGTGCATGGCTGAATTGGCTGCTGGTTGCAGGTCGCTTGCGCGTACATACCGAAGTTCAAAATAATGCCTTGACCCTGCCTGATTATTTCACCAGTCGTTTTGCTGACCGCAAGCGTGTTTTACGTGTGATTTCAGCCCTGGTGATTCTGGTATTTTTCTCGATTTATTGTGCTTCCGGCATGGTTGCTGGCGCGCGATTGTTTGAAAGCATTTTTGGCTGGTCATATACCACTGCATTATGGATCAGCGCCATTGCCACCATTAGTTATGTATGTGTTGGCGGATTTCTGGCGATTAGCTGGACCGATACCTTTCAGGCAGGCCTGATGATTTTTGCCTTAATTCTCACCCCGATCATGGCTTATATGGCCATCGGTGATCATAGTCAGCAGTTTGCGACGGTAATTGAAACAGCCCGCCCACATGCCACGAATATGCTTTCAGGTTTAAGTACGGTTGCCATTTTATCCTCCCTCGCTTGGGGCTTAGGCTATTTTGGTCAACCGCATATTCTGGTACGGTTTATGGCAGCGGACTCGGTAAAAACTATTCCTGCTGCACGTCGTATTGGTATGAGCTGGATGATTTTATGTTTGGGCGGCGCAGTCGGTGCAGGTTTCATTGGCATTGCCTATTTCCAGCAGCATGCCGAACTGGCAAGTGTGGTCTCTCAAAACCCTGAAACCATCTTCATGGAACTGACCAAAATCCTGTTTAATCCATGGATTGCCGGCATTATTTTGGCCGCGATTTTAGCCGCAGTGATGAGTACGCTCAGCTGTCAGCTTTTGGTCTGTTCAAGTACCTTGACTGAAGATTTGTACAAATCATTTCTACGCAAGAATGCCTCGCAAAAGGAACTGGTCTGGGTCGGACGCTTTATGGTGTTAGCCATTGCTGTCCTTGCCATCGTGTTGGCAAGTAACCCAAGCAGCAAAGTACTGGGGCTGGTTGCCTATGCATGGGCAGGTTTTGGCGCGGCATTTGGTCCATTAATTATTTTGTCCTTGTTCTGGAAACGCATGACTTTAAACGGCGCCATTATGGGTATTCTGGTGGGTGCAAGCACGGTCATTCTGTGGAAAAACATGATGGCAGATACCGGACTGTATGAAATTATTCCCGGCTTCATTTTGTCATTCTTCAGTATTGTCGTGGTGAGTTTACTGGAAAAAGCCCCCTCTCAGGACGTGATTCAGCGTTTTGAACAGGCAGATGAATTGTATAAAAAAGAAATGGACGAATTAAAAAATGGAATACCGGCTCAAGCTGAAAATTCATTATAAAGTTCGGATGAGTTGTATCGAAATTTGAATCAGATTTAAGGGGCTTATGCCCCTTTTATTGATTCTATTTTTGCACTTTTATTTTCAGATGAATCTTGGAGCTTTCTTTAATCACTTCCATCACCGGATAACTGCGTGTTTCTTTGATCCCAGGCAATTGCCAGAGCACCTGTCCTGAAATTCTGCGGAACTCTTCCATATTGGCACAGCGGATTTTTACCACAAAATCGAAACCACCACTGATCATATGGCATTCCACAATTTCAGGATATTGCATAATCGCATCGGAAAACTCTTCCAATACATTAGGCGTGGTTTTATCCAGTAAAATTTCCACAAAAACCACAAAACTGGCATTCAGCATGTCAGGATTCAGCTTGGCTTCATAGCCTAAAATAAAACCGTCTTTGGCTAATTTTTGCACCCGCGCAAGTGCTGCAGTGGCTGATAGATTCACTGCTTCAGCCAATTTGATATTTGAAATTCGTCCATCATTTTGCAGAATATCTAAAATTTTGATATCCGTTCTGTCCAAAGTAAAAATTGGGCTTGTCATCTGAATTATTCTCTAAAATGAATAAAAATTATAGTGAGTTATTCGGCATCCTTTCTGTAATCATAAATTATATAAGGTATTTGACTCAACAAAAAAATTGGCAGTCACAGGATGTTGGCATGAATATGATGGATACAGAAACCCGCTTCGATGAAGCAAAACCTCACTTTGAATATATTACTGAGTTCAAAGAAAAGAATGATTATGAAGTTGAGGTTAATACTGCCTGGCGCCGTGCTGAACCCGAGTGTGTTGAAAACCTGCTTGAATATAGCCAGATTTCTGAACAACTGAGTCAGCGTATTTACGACCTGGCTTTTAACCTGGCTCACACATTGCGTGAACGTAAAAGCACGAATGGTAAAGCCGGGATCGTTCAGGGTTTATTACAAGAATTTTCATTGTCCTCTCAAGAAGGCATTGCCCTGATGTGTCTGGCTGAAGCCTTGCTGCGTATTCCGGACAGTGCGACACGTGACCTGCTGATTCGTGACAAAATTAATCAGGGCAACTGGAAAGAACATGTTGGACAAAGTAGCCAGATGTTTGTCAATGCTGCGGCTTGGGGCCTCATGCTGACCGGCAAACTGATGGAAACGCCGAAACAAAAAAGTTTATCCAGCGTCCTGACCGGGCTGTTAGCACGTAGTGGTCGCGGTATTATCCGTAAAGCGGTAGATGTGGCAATGCGGATGATGGGTGAACAGTTCGTGACTGGTGAAACCATTCAAGAAGCGCTAGAACATGCAGAACCTTTAGAAGATAAGGGCTTCCGATATTCTTATGACATGCTCGGTGAAGCGGCACTCACAGAACATGACGCTGAACGTTATTACCAAGATTATAGCAATGCCATCCATGCCATCGGTCAAGCTTCACAAGACAAAGATGTTTATGACGGTCCTGGCATTTCAATCAAGCTGTCTGCCCTGCATCCGCGTTATCAGCGTGCGCAGATTGACCGTGTGCATGACGAGCTATATCCTAAAGTTCTGCAATTGGCGGAACTGGCAAAACGCTACAATATTGGTTTAAACATTGATGCCGAAGAATCTGAACGCCTGGAAATTTCCCTAGAATTATTAGAACGCCTGTGTTTTGAGCCTAGTCTTGCCGACTGGAAAGGGATCGGTTTTGTGATTCAGGCCTATCAAAAACGTTGTTTTAACGTGGTGGATTACGTGGTGGACTTAGCAAAACGCAGTCAGAAACGTTTGATGATCCGTCTGGTTAAAGGTGCTTACTGGGATAGCGAAATCAAGAAAGCCCAGATTGATGGCATGACTGACTATCCGGTGTTTACCCGTAAAGTGCATACGGATTTATCTTATATCGCCTGTGCCAAAAAGCTCCTGGCTGCCCCAGAGCAGATTTATCCGCAGTTTGCGACGCACAATGCTCAAACCCTTGCCACGATTTACCATCTGGCCGATCCAAACCAATATTATAGCGGTCAATATGAATTTCAATGTCTGCATGGCATGGGCGAACCACTCTACGAGCAAGTGGTGGGCGATAAAATGGATAATAAACTGGGCGTGCCTTGCCGTATTTACGCACCAGTCGGCAATCATGAAACACTACTGGCCTATCTGGTCCGACGTTTACTGGAAAATGGCGCCAATACCTCTTTCGTGAATCGTATTGCAGATAAATCTTTAAAAATTGAAGATCTGATTGAAAATCCACGTGCTGAAATTTTGAAAAATGCAGCCAAAGAATCACAGCTTGGTCAAAAGCATCCGGCTATTCCCCTCGCAGCCGATTTATACGGCGATACTCGTCCAAACTCTATGGGTCTAGACCTAGCCAATGATCACGAGTTAATGCTGCTGAATCAAACTGCACAAGAGTTCAGTCAGCAGCAATGGCAAGCTCAGGCTTTGGGTAAAAACCTCAGTAGCGAAGACAATCTGACTGATGAACATTCAAAACTCATCACCATTTTAAATCCTGCCAATCACTCTGATGTTGTCGGCCATGTGCAAGAAGCGAGCCCTGTACAAGTCAATCTGGCATTAGATCATGCCGTTAATGTACAAGCTAAATGGAGCAATACACCTAAAGACACCCGTGCCGCTTGCCTACAGCGTGCAGCAGACATCATGCAATCACGCTTGCAGGAATTGATGATTCTGCTGTGTCGTGAAAGCGGTAAAACCTATGCCAATGCCATTGCAGAAGTTCGTGAAGCGATCGACTTCCTGCGTTATTATGCTGCGCAAATGATCGATCTGGATCAGAATGCATTGATTCAACCACTCGGCCCCGTGTTATGTATCAGTCCATGGAATTTCCCATTGGCTATTTTCACAGGACAGATTGCAGCAGCGCTGGTAGCCGGAAATACCGTACTTGCAAAACCTGCTGAACAAACGCCACTAATTGCAGCGCAAGCGATTCAAATCTTATGGCAAGCCGGTATTCCTCAAGATGTTTTGCAACTGCTTCCCGGACAAGGTGAAACCGTCGGTGCACAATTAAGTAGGGATGCGCGTATTCAAGGCATCATGTTTACCGGTTCAACCGATGTGGCTAAAATTTTGCAAAAGACCCTGGCACAAAGACTCAGCATTTCGGGTCAACCGACTCCTTTGATCGCGGAAACGGGCGGTCAAAATGCCATGATTGTGGACTCATCCGCTTTGACTGAACAAGTGATTCTAGATGTAGTGAGTTCGGCTTATGACAGCGCCGGGCAACGTTGTTCTGCCTTACGTGTACTGTGTGTGCAGGAAGATAATGCCGATAGTGTTATCAATATGCTGAAAGGCGCAATGCAACAGCTCTGTGTCGGTAATCCGTTCCTGTTAAAAACCGATATCTGTCCTGTGATTGATCTTGAAGCACAAAGCAATATTCAAAAACATATTGACCAAATGCGCGGCAAAGGCCACCCAGTCCATCAATTGATGCTGAATGCAGCACAGGATCAATCTTTAACTCAAGGTACTTTTATTGCGCCGACTTTAATTGAATTACCAAATCTGGATGATTTGCAACGTGAAGTGTTTGGTCCGGTCCTGCATGTGATTCGCTATAAATACGGTCAATTAGAACAGCTACTTGAACAGATCAATGCCAAAGGTTACGGACTCACCATGGGACTACATACGCGTATTGATGAAACCATTCAAACCGTGATTGCACAGGCCGAAGTAGGCAACTTATACATCAACCGTAATATTGTCGGTGCTGTGGTCGGCGTTCAGCCCTTTGGTGGTGAAGGATTATCCGGTACTGGGCCTAAAGCAGGCGGTCCAATTTATCTGTACCGTTTAATGCAGTACTGTTCAGCGAAAAAACTGGCAACTCCGTTTGCAACCCAAGCACAAGTAACCCAGCCAGACCATCATCCTTTATATGAAATATTTTACACTTGGGCTGAGAAAAACTTTCCTCAATATCCTCTGAAGCCTTACCCTGCTTTTTGCTCTGGCCATCATTATGAATTGCAAGGCCCGACCGGTGAAAGTAATCAATATGTGGTGTTGCCAAGAAAACGCGTATTGTCTTTAGCGGATCAGGAACAGGATCAGCTTCAGCAATGGGCTGCAATTTTTGCGGTCGGTAGTCAGCCTGTGGTTCTATCTGAAAATACTTTTGTGCTCAAATATCTTTCTAAAATGCCGAAAGAAATTGCAGAGCATTTTATGGTGATTCAAAATATTGCAACCGATGATTTTGATGCAGTGCTACATCACGGTACCCAAGCCCAACTGCAAAAGTTGCAAATTAAAATTGCTGAACGTTCAGGTGCGATTATTGGCATCACCCATTTGCAGCCGCTTGACTACGATATTCCATTAGAACGATTGGTGATTGAACGCGCGATCAGTATCAACACCGCAGCCGCAGGAGGAAATGCCAGCCTGATGACCTTAACCTAAGGCTAAATTTAAAAACTGAATTTCAGCGCTTAATCCTATAACTCAATGTTTTCCTCTTTACCAAGCCAATTTCTCCCTGGTCTGATTGGCTTGGTTTCTTTTTTATTCCAAAACCCTTCAAACGACCCTGATTTTTTCCTTTTAATAAAAATCTGCTTTTATCCTTAGACTTCTTTCATAAATCATTTTTCTATTACTAAAATTCGTCCTTGAAGCCAAAATTTAAAATAGATTTTACTAAGTAGTGAATTCATGAGTGTGGCATGGATGCCACACGTTTCCCATCCCTTGCGCTGCATTTTAAAGCAGTGCTTAAAACTAGCTCAGGAAGTCGTGTATGGGAAACAAAAGGTTTTTCTTGCGAACTCAAAATATATTTTGATGTTCTCATTTTGACCTGTCAAAAGTAGAGAGATTGCCTACTCAAAGGTATAAAAATAAAATCAATTAAATATGAGGCAGTGCTGATTTAAAAAATTTAATATTGAATATTTTTTGATTTATAAAAGAGATCTATTCTGGATATCAAAAAAAGCGTATTTGAATTTGAGTTCAATGCATATATTTCTGCCGCTGAATGGGCAATAAGTTTAGTCATCTGATTCAAACTTTGTTACCATCCCTGTTTTCAATGTGTTTGTGATTTTTACTGCATATGACTTCAGCTTATCAGTTACAACTTGATGCCAAGATTGCACGTATTTCTGCTCAATTTGCCGAGTTTAATCCCCCTTCTTTAGAAGTATTTCCGTCGCCTGAACAAAACTTCCGTATGCGCGCAGAATTCCGTATTTGGCATACTGACGACGATATGTTTTATGCGATGTTTGAACGCAGCGAAGATAACCAGAAACAAGTGATTCGCATTGACGAATTTCCGATTGCAGATAAAAGTATTAATCAACTGATGCCCATTTTGCTGCAAAAACTGAAAAGCAATCCGGTATTGTCTAAACGCTTATTTGAAGTTCACTTTCTGGCAACTTTAAAAGGCGAAATGCTGGTGTCAATGATTTATCGTTGCCCGCTGGATGCCGAATGGGAAACCTTGGCCAAACAGCTGGCTGAAAAACTGAATATCAAATTGATTGGTCGTAGCCGCGGTCAAAAAGTGGTATTAAGCGATGAATTTGTGGTTGAAGAATTGCAAGTATTTGATCGTACTTACAAATACAAGCAAGTTGAAAGCAGCTTTACTCAGCCCAATGCGCAAGTCTGCCAAAAGATGCTGGAATGGGCATGCAATGCGGCTGAACAGTCAGATAAAGACTTGCTCGAATTGTACTGTGGTAATGGTAACTTCACCCTGCCACTATCAACCAAATTCAATCGCGTACTGGCAACTGAACTGGCTAAATCATCGGTTTATGCGGCGCAGTGGAATATTGAGCAAAACCAGATTGATAATATTCAGGTAGCACGTTTATCGGCTGAAGATTTCACCCAAGCCTATAATGGTGAACGTGAATTCCGCCGCTTGCAGGAAGCTGAAATTGATATCTCAAGCTATAATTTCGACACTGTGTTTGTTGATCCGCCACGTGCAGGCATTGATGATGAAACCTTAAAACTGATTCAACGTTTTGAACGCATCATTTATATTTCATGTAATCCTGACACCCTAGAAGACAACTTGAAGACCTTATCAACCACGCATAAAATTACCAAATTTGCGATGTTTGACCAGTTCCCGTATACCCACCATGTAGAATCAGGTGTGTTACTGGAAAAGATTTAAACAATTTATTTCATTGTTAAGTTTGTATAGGTTGTTGCCTAAATGAAGCTCCGATGAGCTTCATTTTTATTTCATTGGGAATTAATCATTTATAAACAATTCTGAATAGTAAATCTCATAATATCGTTAAACTTGCTACCTATCATCGGAAAATTTAAAGTTCAAATGCTGCTTTTATCACTGACTTAGGCTTGTATTATTTAGGAATTTGGATATATTTCGATCTATGTTAAGTTGCGTAAGAAGGCTCTATGAGTTTTTGGCAAAAGCTGTTTTCTGCTAATCAACAGCAAAACGAACACAAGAATCAAATCTCGTGTGTCGAAAATGATTGCTCTTGTAAATCGAATGAACAACTGATCCAAGCTTTAGCAAAAGCGACAGATGAAGATGTCATCATTGGAATTAAAAAGGTTCTAGCTTCCCGAGGTTATAGCCGTAAAGAGTTAAACGAATTACAGTATCTACCACTCCAATAGCAGAGTCTGAAAAAAAGGCATTTAGTTCACTAAATGCCTTTTTTATTTGCCTGTCAAAACTGTTTATTTTTAGATTTTAATACTTCGAAACATACTTCTGTTCATTCATCCAGAAATCTCTGTTCCCCTCTATTTAAAAGTGCTTTACTCATAGCTGAAGTATTTTAACAAATAAAATAAGCCTGGCTTAAGAATAAAAATTAGTCTAATTAAAAGGAAAATATATGGAATGGTATTATCCTAGACTGGCAATATTATGCAGCCTTATATCAAGTCAAAGCATGGCCGCAGCAATGGATCAATCCGGACAATCCCTGTTGCCTTTTCTCGAAGCTGGGCATTATTTTGAAGCCTCCATTACTGCTGCTGACCCTGAAGTGTCCGGGCACACTTTAGGTAAACGTCCAGATCTGGTCAATTCAGGTGTTGATGACTATTCAACAGATAATATTAGCCAGAATTTCCAATACTACAGTGCCGCACTTAAACTTCAATTAAAACCAGAACTCTCTTTCGGTATCCTTTACGATCAGCCATTTGGCTCAGACCTTCAATATCCACTAAAAGACAATGGCAGTTTTTCTGATCCGACACTCAGTAAACAAGGTACACAGATCAATGTGGATACCCAAAATCTAAGTCTAATTTTAGGCTATCAACCCCTTAAAAATTTTAATCTTTATGCCGGACCCGCCTTTCAAACCATTAAAGGTCATGTTTCACTTCGCGGATTGGTTTATGAGGAATTTAATGGCTATAACGCTATTTTCAAGGAAGATGCTGCCATCGGCTGGCTGGCGGGTTTTGCTTACCAACGGCCTGACATTGCATTAAAAGCCGCATTGACCTATCACTCCAAAATTGATCACAAAATCAATGTCGCCGAAAATGTGTTAGGAACACCGCTGCTTTTGGTTGATGAAACTAAAACTAAAATTTCTACACCTCAGTCTGTCAACCTCGATTTTCAAACGGCGATTACCCTCAGTACTTTGCTTTACTCCAATCTTCGTTGGGTCAACTGGAAAGATTTTGTGATCCGCCCAACCCAATTCGGTGCATTATCCGAACTAACAACAACGACAATAAGTAGTGGAACTTATACCGCTGGATTCAATCTGGATGACTATCAAAAGAATCAGTGGAGTGCGACTGTGGGTGTCTCAAAAAAATGGACTCAGCAATGGTCTAGCGCTTTTGATATCGGCTGGGATTCAGGTACTGGCGATCCGGCATCAATCCTAAATCCAACCAAAGGCTATTGGGGAGTTGGTTTAGTAATGCAGTACAATCCCGAACCCAATTACTTTATTTCAGGCGAAGTTAAATACTTTTGGTTGGGAGATGTAACGGCACAGGATGGAACCTATTATTTACCCCTTCCAGGCGTTTCAGAAACTTCAAAAGTGGGTGAATTCGATAATAACCATGCCATAGGCTATGGTTTAAAAATTGGATATCACTTTTAACTTACGAATGATCTCATTCAGTTAAAAGTGAAATATGGGTTTATACTTCGTTCTAGGTAAAAGATTTACAAAATAAAAATCGTGCTTAAAATTATTCCGAATTAATGGAGTCATAATAAAAAAGTTAAAATAATAAAGTACATAAACTGATAATTTTAAGACTTAATACCTTAATCTTTTTGACAGTTTTGCTGATCAATATAAGCAATCATCGGTCCAAGGTTAAAATCCGAATCTGCACGTTTTAACTGTGGGATATATGCACTTGAAATTGAACCATCCAGATACAATGCATTCTGTACGTTTAATTCTTGTTTGAAAAATTGTGCAAATTGATAAAAACTTACTGCCTTATCACTAATCACAAAATACAGAGTTTGATCTTTAATCCCCACTCCATTACGAATTTTAAATGAGTCTGAATATTCTAAAAATTGCGGGTTTATTTTTCCATTAATGACCAACATTGGTCCAGATTGCGTTGCATAATCCGCATTAAACTTTAGCTTAGCGTAGTCATCTGTGGTTGTAATCAGGCTTTTGTTTTGATTCCAAGCCAACACACCATTCGGCTGAATATGAAAATTGCCGAAGCCTTGTTTTACCCTATTTAATTTCTGCTTTTGTTGTGATGCTTCTATGTATAAACCGACTGCAGAATAATCTGAGTGATACATTCCAGCATTCATTGCAAATAATAATTTTTCACAAGATTTTAATTGCTTCTGAACTGCGGCGAATGTATGCAGTGGTTGATGGGTCTTGGCATCATTTAGAAATAAACGTAAGTTTTGAGGCTGCGTGATCTTTACCACATCTATCTTAAAAGCCTCCCTTTGCCAATGTTCAGAGTAAACTTCTGCATAACTTACTGAGGCCAAATTTAAAATGAAAATGACGATACATTTTAAGAAAAATTGATGCTTCATTTTTTATATCCGCCAACGACTTAGACATAGGCTGAAAATTTTATACAGTGATGTAGTTTTTATAAAATAGTCATTAAGCTTAGTGAAATAGTCGATTCTTTCATAAAGAAGCAGTAAACTACATCAACAAAATACATGTATAACTTTATTGATTAAGTTTGTGATGCGACAGCAGAAAATCCGATTTCCTTTAGGGACACATCTTATCGTTAAACACTTAGGCTATTCCCATCATGGCATATATGCAGGGCGTGGCCGGGTGATTCATTACTCGGGTTTTGCTCATTTATTCAAAAAACGTCCAATTGAGATCACCTCACTGGAAAAATTCAGTTTCGGCAAAACCATTATTGTTCAACACTATAACAATCCAAAATTTAGGGGTCGTAAAGTCATACGGCGTATGCGTTCACGTATGAACGAAAATAACTATCATCTGATTATTAATAACTGTGAACATCTGTGCACTTGGGCAATTACCGGTGTTGAAAGTAGCCCACAAGTCATTCGCATGATGAACCGTCTGACCACGATTGGTTACGTCAGTTCCATCATGAGTTATATGAACAGCATGTTGCTGACCATCACCACCACCTGTTTTGCTCTGGTGTTGTACATCAAGAAAAAATTACGTGATAAAGCAAAAAAACGTCTGCCGCCCTCTTTATTATTAAAAGAACCTGAACAGAAAAATCCCTAATTTTGAGTTCAGCCAATTGATAATTCTAAAGATAAAAAAGCCCCATTTGAATGGGCATGAAAAGAACTGAAGAGATGTACTGCTCAACTCGTGTTATTCAACCCTAAAATGTCTAAAAATAAGCATAATAATTTTAATTTTACTCAGTTGATAAAATGCTTATCTTCAAAAAATTTCTCAAACCTTTTAATCAAATGGTGGAAGTCTATCATTGACCAAGTTCAATTGCGCACCATACTCCAAGTAGGCTTTAGCGCCATCTAAAAGCATGGTGAAATCATTGGTATGTTTAATGACAAAAGTAATTAACTCTGAACCCTCTAAAGGAATTTCGTAGTTACGGATTCTAAGATAAGTTTCGTTCTCGGATATTTTCTCAAAAATAAAATCTACTGTAGACTTTGGCTCGCCCCACTTGATCTGGATTAATTGATTATTAATCAACTGTTCCACAAAAACACTGATCGTCACCTCATATTTTTCCCAATACCAATCTACGTTTTTATTTTCCATTAAATGTCCCGTAGAGGAAGTAAACCAAAACTTGCTGGTGATTTCAGGATCGATAAAGGCATTGAACACCTCAGCAACCGGTTTTCGAATTAACATCTGGGTTTCTATAACGACGCTCATTTTTATTACCCTCAGCTTTTTCTTATAGTGATAGCATAATTGCTTTCTGATTGAATATTATCTTTATGCTAATAGATGTAGCCAATCAACAATTATAAATAAAATCACACAATAAACATGACTTGCTCAAAACTCGCTTTATCAAACAAAAAAGCCCAACCGAAGTTGAGCTTTTAGAACATTAATTTAGATTACTTTTCAACTGCATCACAGATGAAGCACAGTTTCATCTCTTGCGCTCGGGCAAAACAGTGTTTTGCTTATCCTTGCTTAGGCTTAAAGCTATCTTTTAAGTCCAAAATACGGTTAAACACGGGTTTATCACTGGTGTGATCATATTGATCTGCCACGAAATAACCTTCACGTTCAAACTGGAAACGATCTTCAGGTTGAGCTTCTGCCAAAGCAGGTTCAATCATTGCTTGAAGTACAGTTAAAGACTCTGGGTTTAAGTTCGCAAGGAAATCATCATCTGCATCAGGAGCAGCTTCAGTAAACAAACGATCATAAACACGGACTTCAGCAGGTACACCTTTGGTTGCAGATACCCAATGAACCACGCCTTTCACTTTACGACCTTCAGGATTTTTACCTAAAGTTTCAGGGTCGATTGAACATTTCAGTTCAATTACTTCACCATTGGTATCTTTAACCACTTCGTCGCACTTAATCACATAAGCATGACGTAAACGCACTTCACCTTCTGGAATTAAACGTTTAAAGCCTTTAGGCGGTACTTCTTCAAAGTCTTTACGATCGATATAAATTTCTTTAGATAAAGGAATAATACGATCGCCCATGTCTACGTTCGGATGACGTGCATGGCTTAAGTCCATATCTTCAGGCAAGTTAGTTAACGTCACTTTCAGTGGATTTAACACTGCCATACCACGCGCAGCGGTATTTTCAAGCGATTGACGAATACAGAACTCAAGCATTGCGACATCCACAATACCATCGGTTTTTGACACGCCAACGCGCTTACAAAATTCACGTAAACCTTCAGCAGTAAAACCACGACGGCGCATACCAACTACAGTTGGCATACGTGGATCATCCCAACCATTGACATGATTGCCTTCAACCAATTTACGTAATTTACGTTTAGAGGTAATGGTGTAATCAATATTCAAACGGCTTGATTCGTACTGATGTGGAACAGCTGGCGATTTAACTTTCTCAACCACCCAGTCATAGAACGGACGGTGATCCTGGAATTCCAGAGTACACAGTGAGTGCGTAATGCCTTCAATCGCATCTGATAATGGATGCGCATAGTCGTACATTGGGTACATTTTCCATTTATCACCGGTCTGGTGATGTTCAGAATGCAGTACACGGTACAAAATAGGATCACGCATATGCACGTTTGGAGATGCCATATCAATTTTTGCACGCAGTACTGCTTGCCCTTCACCAAGCTCACCATTACGCATTTGTTCAAAACGCGCCAGATTCTCTTCCACTGAAGCATCACGATAAGGAGAGTTTTTACCTGGTTCTACGAAATTACCGCGGTTGAGTTTAATTTCTTCAGGCGTTTGCAAATCGACATAAGCATCGCCTTGTTCAATCAGTTGTACTGCCCATGTGTACAGTTGATCAAAATAGCTAGATGCATAGCGAGGTTCACCATTCCAGTTAAAACCTAACCATTTTACGTCGTTGGCAATACCATCTACATATTCTTGTTCTTCTGCATCTGGATTGGTATCGTCAAAACGCAGGTTACATACGCCATCAAATTCTTGGGCAATCCCAAAATTCAGACAAATGGCTTTTACATGACCAATATGCAAATAACCATTTGGTTCTGGCGGGAAACGTGTCACCACTTGTTGTGTACGGCCTGCTGCTAGATCGTCAGTAATCACTTGGCGTACAAAGTCTAAGCCAGGCTGTTGTTCTTGCTGCGCAGCATCGACAGATTGATTTTGAGTTGTCGGGTTATTTGGCAGGGATGAAACAACATCATTCGGCTTCATAGTTGATAAATCACTTCTATAAGATAAAATAGGATAATTAAAACGCTTTTCTCAGTTTTTAACAAAGAAAATAACGTTTTTGCTTGCCTTGTAGTTTACAGTTTGCTTATGCTTCTCTCAACCAAAAACCCATGGCTTTTTTGTCCATGATTAGGAGATTATAGAATGAGTTTTCCTCAAGTCGAATTAAACACCAATAAAGGACGTATTGTTCTTGAATTAAACTCTGAAAAAGCACCTAAGACTGTTGCTAACTTTTTAGAATATGTTCGTGATGGTTTTTATGATGGCGTGATTTTTCACCGTGTAATTGAAAACTTCATGATCCAGGGCGGCGGCATGGATGAAAACTTCAAAGAAAAAGCAACTCGCGATTCTATTGAAAATGAAGCTGACAACGGTTTAAGCAATGACGAAGGTACGATCGCGATGGCGCGTACTCAAGCACCTCACTCTGCTTCTGCTCAGTTCTTCATTAACGTGAAAAACAACTCTTTCCTTAACCACTCTGGTAAAACAGCGCAAGGTTGGGGTTATGCAGTATTTGGTAAAGTCGTTGAAGGCATGGATGTTGTTGACGCAATTAAAGGCGTTCGTACAGGTAACCGTGGTTACCACGCTGACGTTCCGCTAGAAAATGTTGTAATCGAATCTGCTAAAATTATTTCTGAGTAATTTTAAATCATCCCTGAGTAGCACTGCTACGCAAGTCCTTTAATAAAGGAGGGAATAACCTCTTTTAAAATTAGGTTCTCCTCCCTTTCGTAAAGGGAGGTTGGGAGCGATTCTATAAAAAGGAAAATAAGTGACCTATCTGTTTATCGCTGATTTACATTTGTCACCTGAACACCCTCGACTCGTTCGGGGGTTTTTGGATTTATTGGTACACTATAAAAATAAAGACACCCAGCTTTATATTTTAGGGGACTGGTTTAACGCATGGATTGGGGATGACTACTCTGCTCCATGGTTAGATGAAATTGTCAGTGCTCTACAAGACTTTACTCAAGCCGGTAATCAGGTTTACTTTCAAGTCGGCAACCGTGACTTTGCACTCGGTCAACGCTTTATAAAGCAGTTTAATGGCTCTATATTGCCTGAGGTAGATACTTTAAAGATGGGTGATCTCCAGATCCGTCTTGAACATGGCGACCTGCTTTGCACCGATGATGTGTCCTATCAAAAATTCCGTAAAATTATTCGTAATCCGTTCCTTTTAGGTTTTCTGAAAAGCATGCCTTTAAGTTTTAGACAAAAACTGGCGAATGGTTTCCGTAAAAAAAGTGCAGAAACCAAGCAAGTAAAATCTTATAAGATTATGGATGTGAATCAACAAGCAGTTGAACAATCACTTCAATCGGTGGATTTACTGATTCATGGACATACCCACCGCCCTAATATCCATAATGAAAATGGTAAATCACGTATTGTTTTAGGCGACTGGCGTGAACATGAAGCACAAATTTTAGAAATTGATCCCGAACAGCTTCATCAAACATTAGAATTAAAAACTTGGAATTATTAATTTTAGCGACTCAAGCCATTTTGATCGAATAAAAGCGAATTCATTTACAGCGCATCAAGAGCTTCACAATTGTTGTTTATTTATACTGAATATAATCAACTGATCCAATCGTTTCTTGATTTGTGAAACAATTCAAACATAATCAACATCTATCATTTCATTCAATTTTAGAGATCTCCATGTCTGATTTTAGCAATATCACCGTGACCCATCATGACGACGGCAAAGTTTCACTTTTAATCGATGGAAAACCTGTTTCCGAGCGTTACGGCGTGCAATTTGAAAGTAATATTGTGGATGAATTAAAAGCACTGGAAGATGGTAAAGCACTTAAATTATTTGACCAGTTTATCTTCTCACATGCCGATTTAAATTTTGAACATGCTTATAGCTACGTGACTTGCATGGTTAAAGCTGATTCTAATTACAAAGTAGTGTGTAACTTTGTTTATAAAATTACTGCTGCCGACCAACCACCTATGGAACACGTGATTACCAAGCAAGGTCAGCCCATGACTCCAGAAGACATCCGTGAATTCATTGACAAGCATGTTGCAATGTCATTGAACGAATATACCGATTTAAAATACGCCTATTAATAAAAAAGCCCCTGCTCGATGAAAAGTAGGGGTTTCTCTTCTATTTAAGTAATCATTTCACACAGTTTAAATTAATATCCATCTGAAACCTGAGGTAGATCTACCCCAGTTTTATATTTGGCTAATAATTCACGCAGCGACTGCATCAACACACTGGTATCTACGCCCACTGCAACAAACTCCGTTCCGAGTTCCAAATATTGCTGCGTGGCTTCATGTTGTGTCGATAAAATTCCGGCTGCCTTACCCGCTGCACGAATACGCTGAATCGCATCCACCACAGCTTTTTGCACTTCAGGATGGTTTGGATTGCCCTGATAGCCCATGGTGGCAGACAAATCGACAGCACCAATAAAGACCCCATCAATACCATCGACTTTTAAAATCTCATCTAGGTTTTCTAGGCCTGTGACCGATTCAATCTGAATCAGCAAACAAATATTTTCATGCGCTGTTTCATAGTAATTTGGAATACTGTTCCAACGTGTGGCACGTGCCAGAGCCGCACCTACGCCACGGATACCTTCAGGTGGATAACGCACTGCTTTGACCATGAGTTCTGCTTGCTCGACAGTTTCCACCATCGGAATCAATAAGGTTTGTGCGCCAATATCTAACAATTGTTTAATCAGTTGCACACTGCCAATCGGTGGGCGCACCACGGCTTGCGAAGGATAAGCTGCAATACTTTGCAGTTGCGAAAGCGTGGTTCTTAAATCGCTGGGTGCATGTTCACCATCAATTAGTAACCAGTCGTATCCGGCATTGGCTGCAATTTCTGTAGCGTAGGCATCTGCCAAACCAACCCACAACCCAATTTGCTGTTGGGTTTTTAGTTTTCTTTTAAAGTGATTGCTAAAGTCCATACGCCTGTTCTCGGAATGGTCATACATTTTACTTAATATTGATTAAACGCCATTTTTCTAAAAGTACCAATACACAATTTGGATGATCTAAGTAATTTTAACTATTAATAAAAAAACATCCAAAATGCTTGTACTTAGATGTAAATATTGAGATTATTTACAATAACTTATTGTTCACTCATCCACTTAAAATGAAAAATAATATTTCACCTTATACTATCAACATCGTTCTTAATATTTTTCTACTCTTACTTTTTATAACTTCATTTATAGAAGTAGATCCTATACTGAGTACGTTTACTCAAACATATAAAACCGTTTTTATCCTTATTTATCTTTTAAGTCTTTCTATCATTACCTATACATTAATTTTAAAATTTTTAAGATAGGCGGATTCAAGCGGCAAGTGCAACAGTATAAAAACCAGCCATAATATCACTGGGTGTATACCAGCCCAGTGTCTTTCTAGGACGATTATTTAGAGCAGTCTCTATCTGTTCTATCCGCTC
>NZ_JABERK010000037.1:0-1282 GCF_013004315.1 Acinetobacter sp. ANC 5378 | reverse complement strand
AGAGGTGGATCAGGAAATTTGAACAACACTTATAAGTGATATTTTGCTCCCCAAATGATGTTATAAACATCAATATATGGAGTATTTTATGGCACGTAGACCAAGAAGAAATCATTCAAATGATTTTAAAGCTAAGGTAGCACTTGCTGCGATTAAAGCAGAAAAAACACTTGCTGAATTGAGTGCTGAATTTGATGTTCATCAAAACCAAATTATCGACTGGAAAAATCAACTGATTTCAGCTTCCTCGCAAGCTTTCGATCAATCAAAAGCTCCAACAGAACCACCCATCGATCTAAAAAAACTACATGCAAAAATCGGTGAGCAGGCATTAGAAATTGATTTTTTAGAAGGTGTGTTGAAGAAACTGGGCCGCTTCAACCACAAAAGTTAATCGATGACTCACTTCAGATTTCAGTATCTAAGCAAGCTCAGCTGCTGAAAGTCTCCCGTGGTTGTTATTACTATCGCCCAAAACCTGTGAGTGCATCAGATCTGAAGCTGATGCGGTGTATGGATGAGTTACATATGCAATACCCTTTTGCAGGTAGCCGGATGATGCGTGATTTGTTGAATCGTCAAGGACATCATATAGGACGACGTCATACACGTACTTTAATGAAGAAAATGGGCATTAATGCGTTATATTGCAAACCAAATTTAAGCCAGGCTAATCAAGCTCACCGCAAATATCCATATCTGCTCAAAGGATTGGCTATTCAGCGCAGTAATCAAGTGTGGTCTACGGATATAACGTATATCCCTATGGCAAAAGGCTTTGTTTATTTATGTGCTGTGATTGATTGGCATAGCCGCAAGGTACTTGCGCATAGAGTATCGATTAGTATGGAGGTTACATTTTGCATAGAAACATTAAATGAAGCTATTGAAAAATATGGTCGACCTGAAATATTTAATACAGACCAAGGCAGTCAGTTTACCAGTGATGCATTTATTGATGTATTGAAATCAAATGGCATTCAAATCAGTATGGATGGTAAAGGTCGATGGGTTGATAATGTGATGGTTGAACGATTATGGCGGAGCGTTAAATATGAAGAGGTGTATCTCAAAGCCTACAGCAATGTTTTGGATGCGAAGAAGCAATTAAACGCATATTTTGAATTTTATAATTTGAAACGACCTCATTCGAGTCTGGACAAAATGACTCCAGATGAGTTTTACTATGACCAGCTACCACAACAAAATAAGGTAGCTTAACTAGAGCAGAGTATCACTTATAAATAAGCTTTTAGTTGTTCAAACATGTGGGACCACCTCT
>NZ_JABERK010000036.1:0-27324 GCF_013004315.1 Acinetobacter sp. ANC 5378 | reverse complement strand
ATAGCAAGAGTGAACCACCTGATCCCTTCCCGAACTCAGAAGTGAAACCTCTTTGCGCTGATGGTAGTGTGGGGTTACCCATGTGAGAGTAAGTCATCGCCAGCTCATTATTCCTGAAAACACCCCCTTCAAGAGAAGGGGGTGTTTTTTTATGTGCGGAATAAATTAAAAAAGAAATAAGTAAAAAGATTATTATAAAAATGATAATGGGGATTTGTTATGAGATTAATACTATTTTTTAGAAGCTTGGTTGTTACACAGTTCTTATTTAATGTAGTTAAATATATTGAACAATATGAATAGCCACCAAAATTCTAGACACACCTAACCATCTTTTTGGACTGCCACCACTCTCCTAGACAAATTTCGTCTATTCTTTTTGCATAGGAGAGAACATTATGAGTGGACAACGATATACCCCAGAATTTAAAGATGAAGCTGTTAAATTGATTACCGAACGTGGATATTCTGTCACTGATGTGGCAGAACGTTTAGGTGTATCACAGCACAGCATTTATAAATGGCTAAAGGCGGTACAACCTCTATGTAACAATTCTGATGAACATGAACTTCTCGAAGCAAAGAAAGAAATCCTGCGCCTTAAGAGTCAGCTTAAACAAACTGAAGAGGAACGGGATATTCTAAAAAAGGCCGCAAGGTACTTTGCAAGCCTGCCCGAGTAAAGTATCAGTTTATCCTTGAATACAGCCATCAGTTTAAGATTAAAACGATGTGTCGGGTTCTTAAGATTGCTCGTGCTGGCTATTACGTCTGGTTGCATGAACCTGAATCAGGTAGGACGATTGAAGACAAACGGTTATTACAACTTATTTTCTCTTCTTATGAGGCCAGTTATGGCATCTATGGTTATCGTCGCATCACGCTGGATCTAAAAGAATTGGGCGAAAGCTGCGGGCCTAATCGTGTGCTGAAGATCATGAAGAACAATGGAATTGCCGCTGTTCGAGGATATAAAAAGCATAAGAGTTATGGCTGTGGTCGTCCTCAGATTGTGCCACCAAATCACTTAAATCGAGAGTTTGTTGTAAACACACCTGATACCTCTTGGGTGACTGATATTACCTACATCCGCACCTGGCAAGGTTGGTTGTATTTGGCTGTAGTTCTTGATCTATATTCGAGAAAAGTGATCGGTTGGTCAATGAAACCAACTCTTGCCAAGGATATCGTTTTGGATGCACTTCTTATGGCAGTATGGCGACGCAGACCGAATGAGCCTGTGATCATACATTCAGACCAAGGCTCACAATATAGTAGCGGAGACTGGCAGAAATTCTGTCAGAAGCATAACTTAGTTCCCAGTATTAGCCGCAGAGGCAACTGTTGGGATAATGCCGTTGCTGAATCCTTTTTTAGCAGCTTAAAGAAGGAGAGAATTAAAAAGAGGATCTATAAAACACGTGAAATGGCACGTGCAGATGTGTTTGATTATATCGAGATGTTTTACAATCGGATTAAGCGCCATTCGCATCTCGACGGAATGAGCCCAGAAGCATTTGAGGCAGCTTCAAAATGAAGCTATCTCATGTCTAGGATACTGGGAGCAGTCCAATACTTACTACATCATTCATCAATAGTTAAGCATATATAAAATCTATATCATTAATCAGATGCTTAGAGGGTATAAAATTGACAATGTCAAATATTAGACATTTTATGAAACTCAACTCATTCTCTCCCAATCCCTGAAGGTAAAAAATTTAATCTTCCTGAAAGTTTTAAAGCTTAAATCTACAAATATATTCGTTCATTTTTTTGTACCGTATAGACATCAAAAAATAGCCAGAAAATTAGATATAACCATCCTTAATTCATCTTATTTTTATTAGAAAAGCACATTGTTTGACAAATTTATTTCAAATTTTTCAAATTTTTAAAATATTTTATAGTCCTTAATCTAAATAAGAAATCAGTAAATTTAATCTTTTTAATAATTAAATAAATGAATTAATTCAAAGTTTATGAAAAATTGAGCTAAATAAAAAATTAAATTAGGCTCGCTGATTGTATGAATTTTGATTTATCTGTGTTATAAAATTTAAAATCGGCATAAAAATTGCTTATAAGTCGCAGAATTATGAGGAACTTTAAGAATGAAGTTATCGGTTGGATTAAGAGTTGCGAACTCCTTGTCGTTGACACCGCAGTTGCAGCAAGCCATTCGTTTGCTTCAATTATCTAGTTTAGAGCTTGAGCAAGAAATTCAAATTCAACTCGATAGTAATCCTTTATTAGAAAAAATAGAAGAACAGTCGAATATTGAAAGTCTATCTTCTTTGGAAGAGCAAGAACGTGACAATAAAGACCTTACCAATGAGTTAAATGCCAATACTTTGCCGGATGATTTACCTGTGGATACCGATTGGGAGGATGTTTATACCCATCAGCCAACAAGTCTAGGTACACCTGAATATGAAGAGCGTGAAGATAACCGCCAAGGTCATTTAGGCTTAAAAGAGCATATGCTTGAACAGATTAATTTATTGCATTTTTCACAAGTCGATAAACTGATTGCGCATTGTATTGTTGATTCTTTGGATGAAAAAGGCTTTTTGGATGCAGACATTACAGAAATAACCACCACCGTTCAGCATTTATTAGAATCTATGGATTACGACGATGAAGTCGAAGATGATGAAGTGGTTGCGGTTTTAAAACATATTCAGCATCTTGATCCTCCTGGTGTGGCATCACGCAATTTAGCTGAATGTTTATTGGTGCAATTAAAAAGTTTACCTGAGCAAACAGCCTATCGTTGTGAAGCAATAACGTTATTGAATCATTATGAGTTACTGATTTCCAATGAATTGCCAAAGTTAGTTAAACAAACGGGCTTAAATCCAGATCAATTAAAGTGTGCAGTTGATCTTTTAAAAACGTTAAAAGCCTATCCGGGAATGGAGTTTGAGGAAAAAGATTCAGATTATCAAATTCCAGATGTGGTGGTGATGAAAAAAAATGACCATTGGCAGGTGCAGTTAAATCCGGATGTTATGCCTAAATTACGGATCAATTCTTTTTATGCCAATATGATTAAACGTGCTGATCAAAGCAATGATAATCAATATTTGCGCAATCAAATGTTAGATGCAAAAAACTTTATTAAAAGTGTCGATGAGCGCCATAAAACCTTATTAAAAGTCGCAAGCTGTATTGTTGAACATCAGAAGATGTTTTTAGAAGTGGGTGCAGAAGGAATGCGACCTTTGGTGCTACGTGATATTGCCGAAGAAGTAGAGTTACATGAATCTACGGTTTCGCGTGTAACCACCAATAAATTTATGCTCACACCACGCGGTCTATTTGAGTTGAAATATTTCTTCTCCAGTCATGTGGCAACAACTTCGGGTGGCGAAGCATCTTCTATTGCTATTCGAGCCAAAATTAAAAAATTAGTGTCTGAAGAAAATCCCCGCAAACCCTTATCAGACAATATAATTGCGAATTTACTGAAAGAAGACGGGATTGATGTAGCCCGTCGAACGGTGGCTAAATATCGAGAGTCGTTACATATTCCGTCATCTTCTGAACGAAAAGTCTTGATCTAAATTTTAAAGTGTGGCTATTCTAGAGATTCATTATGACAACATAATGAATCTCTTTTTACTTAAGGAATAGTCGAAATGATTTAATGTTAAATCTGCAGGATTGTATTTTTGCTGTCATTAGGTCGGCTGGGCTATTCTTTTCTAATCCTAAAAGAAGGTGAGGGATAGAACTATGCAAATAACAATTCGTGGTCACCATTTAACCATTACCCCTGCAATTGAAGAAAATATTCGCCTTAAATTTTCGCAAATGATAAAAAATTTAGATCAAGTAAATAGTATGCAGGTCAAACTTTCAAAAGATCATCAAATAGATAAACATTCTAAAAAGGGCAGTGACAATCATATTGCGGAAGCGATTATTCGTTTACCAGGTATAGAGATGTTTGCTCAAGCCAGTGCCGATGATATGTATACTTCAATTAAAAAATTAACAGAAAAGTTAAAAAGACAATTACATAAACATCGAAAAATGCAGATTGAATATCCACCTGTGCTTGCATAGTTTTATTTTTCAACAAAAAGAGGTTTTTTAAAGACCTCTTTTTTTATGTATAAAATGTTATGCGTTAATGATTTATTTTTCATATTTATAGTAAAATGGCAGGTTTTTACACCGTTGGTCCTATAAGAGGTCTTTGTGATGAATAGTGAACAGCTCACTGAAATTTTAAAAGCTGCTTTTCCAGAGGCTGAAGTTGCAGTTAGTGGGCAAGGCGGTAAGTTTGATCTTCGAATCGTCGATGAGCAATTCGAAGGCAAGCGCCCAGTCGCACGTCAACAAACGGTTTATGCTCCGTTAAATTCATATATTGCCAGCGGTGAAGTACACGCGGTAACTATTCGTGCAATGACCAAAGAAGAATGGCGTAAAGCAAGCTTATTCGGAGCTTAGAACTAAATGGATAAATTTTTAATTCAGGGCGGTGTTAAGCTCGAAGGTGAAGTGCGTATTTCTGGTGCGAAAAACGCAGCATTGCCTTTACTTGCAGCGATGATTCTTGCGGATTCCCCGATCACATTAACCAATGTGCCTAACCTTAAAGACGTGAATACGCTAGTGAAATTGATTGCTGGTCTGGGTATTCAAATGTCTTATGAAGGCGACACGGTTAAAGCTGATACTTCTACATTGAACAATCAGTTTGCACCTTATGAGCTCGTAAAAACCATGCGTGCTTCAATTTTGGTGCTTGGTCCATTACTTGCGCGCTATGGTAGTGCACAAGTATCGCTTCCAGGTGGTTGTGCCATTGGTTCACGTCCTGTCGATCAACACTTAAAAGCATTAGAGGCTTTGGGTGCTGAAATTGAAGTGGAAAATGGTTATGTGCATGCCAAAGTTGACGGTCGTCTAAAAGGTGGCGAAGTCATCTTTGATATGGTGACTGTGGGTGGTACTGAAAATATTCTCATGGCTGCAGTTTTAGCTGATGGTGTGACCACGATTCGTAATGCGGCACGTGAACCAGAAATTACTGACCTTGCGCAAATGCTCATTAAAATGGGTGCAAAAATTGAAGGTCTGGATACGGATACACTGGTTGTAACGGGTGTTGAAAGCTTGCATGGCTGTGAATATGCCGTGGTTGCTGATCGTATTGAAACTGGTTCGTACTTGGCTGCTGCTGCCATTACTGGCGGTAAAGTCAAAACGACCCATACCGATCCCTCATTGCTCGAATCTGTTTTAGACAAGTTTGAAGAAATGGGTGCGGAAGTAACCCGTGGTGATGACTGGATTGAGCTCGACATGATGGGTAAACGTCCAAAAGCGGTGAGCTTTCAGACTTTACCACATCCAGAATTTCCAACAGATATGCAAGCGCAGATCATGGCGGTAAATGCCATTGGTCGTGGTTTTGCCACTATTTCTGAAACGATTTTTGAAAACCGTTTTATGCATGTTCCTGAATTGGCCCGTATGGGAGCCAATATTCAGGTAGAAGGTAATGATGCTGTTGTGACCGGTGTGGACAAGCTGTCTGCTGCACCCGTTATGGCAACCGATTTACGCGCTTCATTCTCTTTGGTTCTTGCGGCTTTAGCAGCAGACGGGGAAACATTGATTGACCGTATTTATCATATTGACCGCGGTTATGAAGATATTGAAGCGAAGTTACAGGGTTTAGGTGCCCAAATTAAGCGAGTAAGTTAATGAGTGATATGAGAAACGATGATCCAAACTTTGACGTAATGGGCAATTTTGATCATGGTTTGACTTTAGCATTAAGCAAAGGGCGTATCTTAAAAGAAACTTTACCATTGCTTGAAACAGCAGGAATTAACTTACTGGAAGATCCAGATAAATCACGTAAGTTGATTTTCCCCACGACACATAAGCAGGTACGTATTTTAATTTTACGTGCTTCGGATGTTCCGACTTATGTGGAAAATGGGGCGGCTGATTTAGGTGTTGCAGGTAAAGATGTGCTGATGGAACATGGCGCACAAAATGTGTATGAACCGCTCGATTTAAAAATTGCCAACTGTAAATTAATGACAGCAGGCAAGGTCGGTATGGAGCGTCCGAAAGGCCGTTTAAAAATTGCGACCAAATATGTGAACTTAACCCGTCAATATTATGCGAGCTTAGGTGAACAGGTTGATGTGATTAAACTTTACGGTTCGATGGAACTTGCACCATTGGTCGGTTTAGGGGATTACATTGTCGATGTGGTCGATACAGGTAATACACTGCGTGCCAATGGTCTTGAGGCACTTGAAGAAATTTGCAAAGTTTCTTCACGCTTGATTGTGAATAAGGCCAGCTTCAAACGTAAGCAAACTTTATTGAACCCGATTCTGGCACAGCTTGAAAAAGCAGTTGAAGAACGCGAAAGCAAAAAATAAGCATCTCTGAATGCAAATTTGAAAAACCGCCATTCTCTGGCGGTTTTTTTATGCCTGAGAAAAAACTGTAGATATTCAGTGTTTTCATCAATCTTAGCGAAAGTTAATTTCAATAAAACTAATACTGATACCGTATTATAGCTACCGACAAAGCGCATGAAAACAGGTAAACTAAAGCCTTCGAATTCAAACCTGATGGGTAAATTGATGCGACGTTTATCGACCCAAGATCAAAGCTTTAAGCAAGCCTTTGTAGACTTGTTGGCTTTTGAGACTGTGAATGATCCTGAACTTTTAAAAACCGTAGACCAAATCATTGCTGATGTGCGTCAACATGGTGATGCTCATGTTCTTAAACTCACTCAACAGTTCGATCGACATCCAGCGCATCAGTTTTCAGATCTTGAACTCACCCAAGAACAACTCAAAGCGGCTTTTGAAGGTTTGGATCATGAAGTTCGTGAAGCTTTAGAATTGGCTGCAAATCGAATTCGTGAATTCCATCAAGCGCAAAAGCAGGATGGCTGGACCTATGTGGATGCTTTGGGCAATACACTCGGTCAAAAAATCACACCGCTTGATCGTGTCGGGATTTATGTGCCGGGTGGACTAGCTTCCTATCCGTCTTCAGTGTTGATGAATGCTGTACCTGCTCATGTTGCGGGTGTTGCTGAAATTATTATGGTGGTTCCTGCACCCAATGGTGAATTGAATCCATTGGTACTCGCTGCTGCGTATCTAGCAGGTGTGACTCGTGTATTTACCATTGGTGGCGCACAAGCGGTAGCAGCTTTGGCATATGGTACAGAAACTGTTCCGGGTGTAGATAAAATTACAGGTCCGGGTAACCGCTTTGTTGCAGCTGCCAAGCGTGCGGTATTCGGTCAAGTCGGTATCGACATGATTGCAGGTCCTTCGGAAATTTTGGTTTATGCCGAAGGTGAAAATAACGCGAAATGGTTGGCGATGGATCTATTGTCTCAAGCGGAGCATGATACCGTGGCTCAAGCTGTGTTCATTACACCAGATGAACAGCTTTTAAATGAAGTTGAGCAAGCAATTGAAGATCATCTCGCTGAATTGCCTAAAGCTGATATTGCACGTACATCTATTGCTAATCGTGGTGCTCTGGTTTTAGTGAAAGACCGTCAAGAAGCTATTGATTTGATCAATCAAGTTGCACCAGAACATTTAGAACTTTGCTTGGATGATGCGGAAGCAATGGCTGAAGGTATTCGCCATGCGGGTGCAATCTTTATGGGGCGTTATACTCCTGAAGCGATTGGTGATTATTGTGCAGGTCCAAACCACGTATTACCAACCTCAGGCACAGCGCGCTTCTCATCACCACTCGGTGTCTATGATTTTCAAAAGCGTTCAAGCTTGATCATGTGCTCACAGGAAGGTGTGAAGACTTTAGCGAAAACAGCTGATGTTTTAGCGCAACAAGAAAACTTGGATGCCCATGCGAGATCAGCAAGATATCGTTATAAGTAAGTTATTAAGCAGAAATTAATAAAGAAATGAATTTTCCTCTCCCTAAGGGAGAGGTTAGGAGAGGGGGAATCAAGGACCTCTCCCTAACCCTCTCCTAGAAGGAGAGGGAACTTAGAGAATTTGAAAATGAAGATCACAACAGAACAAATGCGTTTTTGGAGTCCAGATGTACGTGAATTAGAACCGTACACACCGGGTGAACAACCGAAAATCCAAAATTTATTGAAGCTTAATACCAATGAAAACCCATATCCACCTTCACCTAAAGTGGTAGAAGCAGTACAAGTGGTATTGGAAAATTCAGCCGATGTATTACGTTTATATCCAGATCCAGATGCTTCTGCATTAAAGCAAGCCATAGCCATTCAGCAGAATGTTGATGCAAGCAATGTCTTTGTCGGAAATGGTTCAGATGAAGTGCTAGCACATATTTTTAAAGCCTTTTTTGTGCAAGAACAGCCATTGCTTTATCCGGATATTACCTACAGTTTCTATCCTGTTTATAGTCAATTTTTTGGGGTCAAAACCAAAGTTTTGCCACTCAATGATGACTTTGAAATTGTGGTGGATGACTATAAGCAAGCCAATGGTGGCATCATTATCACCAATCCAAATGCGCCAACCAGTATTGCATTAGGATTATCTGCAATTGAAGAAGTGCTCAAATCAAATCCTGATTCAGTGGTGGTCATTGATGAAGCTTATGTTGATTTTGGTGCGGAATCCGCGGTCAGCTTAGTTGAAAAATACGAAAATTTAGTTGTATGTCAAACGACATCTAAGTCACGTTCACTGGCGGGTTTACGGGTTGGTTTTGCGATTGCTCAGCCACATCTTATTGCCGCGCTGGAAGCTGTAAAAAACAGCTTTAACTCCTATCCAATGGATCGTTTTGCGATTGCAGCTGCCGTGGCTTCATTTGAAGATCAAGCTTACTTTGAAGCACAATGCCAAAAAGTGATTGATAGCCGTGAAAAGTTAGTTGCTGATTTAGAAGCTATTGGTTTTAAGGTTTTACCTTCGAAAGCCAACTTTATTTTTGCATCATTACCCATTAAAGATGCAGGCGAATTGGCAACGGAACTACGTGAACGTGGCATTATCGTGCGCTACTTTAATAAACCGCGAATTAATCAATTCTTACGTATTACCATTGGTACTGATGAGCAAAATCAACGTTTGGTTCATACATTGAAAAACGATATTTTGGCGTGATTTAGGAATTTACTCTAACCCTCCTTTACCAAAGGAGGGAATTCTCCCTTTAAAAAGATGAGGAGCACTGCTCCGTAAGGGGAGGAATGATGACGATTACTATACTTTGCGCTTCGTTAAAGCAGTGCTTTAATTTGCTCAAGATTCGCTTTTTTCTTTTGGTTTGTACCATGTATTGAGTAAATCAAGCATGGCAGAAACTTTATCAAAACATTCCTGATATTCTGCATCGCAATCTGAGGCAATAGTGATTCCACCCCCTGCCCATAGAGACACTTCATCTTGATATTTTTGGATAGAACGAATCAAAATATTCCAAGAACCTGTACCATCAAAATTAAAATAGCCCATCGATCCACAATAAGCACCACGTGGAGCACCTTCAAGTTCATCAATAATTTGCATCGCGCGAATTTTTGGCGCACCCGTAATCGAACCTCCAGGCAGTGCAGACATTAAGACATCAAATGGATTGATCTCTTCTTTTAATGTTGCAGTGACTTCGCTCACCATGTGATGAACCTGATTAAAAGATTCAATTTCAAAAAGTTGTGGTGTTTTTACCGAACCTGTTTCCGCATAAACACTTAAATCATTGCGCAGTAAATCAACAATCATTACATTTTCTGCCTGATCCTTTTTAGAATGAATCAGGTTTTGTTTGGATTGTTCATCTTGTTTCGAGTCAGCATAACGGGGCATTGTACCTTTAATGGGACGAGTGACAATTTTCCGATTTGTTTCAAAATTAATAAACAATTCAGGTGAGCAGCTTAATAGTTCAAAGTCATCAATCTTTAAATAACCTGAATAAGGAGCATTGGTGAGTTTCCAAAACCCTTCAGCCGTCGCTAATAAGGATCCTTGAGCTTTTGCTGTAAATTCTTGAGTCAGATTAATTTGATAGCAATCACCGGCTTTAATATAGTCTTGAACTTTCTTAAAGGCAGTTACATATTCATTTTTATTCCAGCGCGCGCTACAAGGTTGAGTAAGTGAAAAACAGGGAGGTTTTTTGTGTTGTATTGCATCCTGAATAACTTGAAAAATATTTTCAGCCTCATCTTCATCGCTAAAAAAAGTCCAACCTTGAGGGGTGAGTTTGAGATAACTACGATAAATGCCCAAAAATAAGGCAGGTTGATTTTTTTGTTGAATCGAAACCTGTTGTTGGGCTGCACGGTCATAGCTGACAAAGCCAATCAATCCACCGTTAAAGTCAGAATGATGGTTTTGAATATTCTGATTAAAAAAATGATTTAAATTAATAGATTGTGAATTTTCTTGATATTGATACAGTGAAATTCGTTTGAAATTTTGAGTGACTTGACCTTGTTTAAGCATGTATTCAGATGCAAAGAAAGTGATCACAGGTTGGTTTACATTTTTTAAGTAAACTAAATGAGTGAGATGAGATAAAGCAGACAATATTTGAGCTGTGTTAAGCCATTGTTCAGTCAACAGTTTTTGAAAAACAACTGGATTATTCATACGATGTTAAATTATAAAAGGCTATACATAGATTGCCTATTCTATAACAATATTTATGCAGAAAAACTGTAAATACCGTTTATCGGTAACATATGGATTGCGACCAACAGCAGTTGAACAAAAAATGACACACATATAACTTTAGTAGGGCAAACAGGCTGCTCAAGGAAAGACTCCATTGTTGTCTAAAAACAAAAAACAACATGGAATATCGAGTGGTTGACAATCAAAAAAATAATACTCTTGGGAGAGTACGAATGAAAAAATTTACTAAACTTGCTTTAGTTTCTTCATTGGCAATTAGTGCAAATGCGATGGCAATGCAAGCAATGGACGATGCTTCATTGGGTGCTACAACTGGTCAAGATGGTATTAACATCGGGATTGGTATTTCTAAAATCGAAATCGAAAAATTATTTATTCACGATAATGACGGTTTAGCTGATGCTGCTTTAGGTGGTACTGGTGAAGCAGGTGCTATCTATATCAAAGCGAATGGTACTGGTGCTACTACAACTAAAGGTATTGTGATTGGCGCCAATTACGACAACGGTGGTGCTTACTTACTGCCTTCACGTAACTTAGCTGATTTGCAAATTGACTCTGATGCAAACGGTGGCAATCCATTCATTAACATTGCCGCACAAGTATCTGGTTTAGATATCAATATCGGTGAAATTGGCGTTGTATCATCTGCTGATGCACCTGCAGCAAATGCAGCAACAATCCGTCGTGGTGGTACAGGTCAAGAGAATGCGATCTTAACCGGTCTTACAGTAAAAACTGGTCCAATGGCTGCAAATATTCAATTGGGTGCTGCACCACAAGGCGCAATGATTAAATTGAATGCAACTATGATCGGTGGTTTAACCATTACTGATTTGGGTATCTTGGATAACTCAACCAAAACTTCAACACGTGCAGCGGGTGTGATCCACCTTGACAAAATTCAAGTGGCAGATGCGAATAGCCGTAACTTAGTATTGAACCAAAGCATCAGCGTATTTGGTGAAGAAGGTAACGATAAAGGTTATGTACGTATCGTGAGCACAAGTGGTGCGCACGATAACTACATCCAAGGTATACATTTGGGTAGCAAAGATGCTGCTTCTATTGGTGACATGGAAATTCAAGGTATGCAGACTTACTTCAGCCCAGCTCAGGGTCAATATGTTCCGGGTGCGATTATCACAATCCGCGGTCACTAAGTTTTTGTTTAAAAAAGCGCGTGTTTACACGCGCTTTTTTTTACATAAATATTATTGAATTTTTCAAAAAAATAAAAAAAACACTGTTTTTTTTTTGAAAAAAAGGTATCTTGCTAAAACAGGGAAGTAGAGTTTCTACTCTAAAATAATGAAAAATGGCACGTCATGCCGATAACTAGAAAAGTTAGATAATATGTTAGAGATCGCATTAGGCTCGGCATTGATGTATTACTTTGCCACAGAAGCTTTTGATATAAAGAAAAAACCAGTTGAGGCTGTGTACTATACCGAGACTTTAGACTCTCGTAATGATTCTTTCACTCGTATGCACCATGAAACCGTACAGGTTAAACCGGCAATCGTCGATCAATTTCGTGGCATTGTTCACCAAGCCTATGACTATAGTTGTGGTTCAGCTGCGTTGACCACCCTATTAAATGGTTATACCAATCTCAATGCGACTTTAACCGAACAGCAGGTTATGGACGGTCTTATGAAATTTGGTGAGACCGACAAAATTATTGAACGCCGTAGCTTTTCACTGCTGGATATGAAACGTTTTGTCAGCGCAATTGGCTTTGAAAGTGGGGGGTATCGCGGGGAATTTAGTGACTTAGTGAAGCAAAGGCAACCTGCCATTGTGCCAATTTCCTATGCTGGCTTTAAACATTTTGTAGTGTTTAAAGCGTATAAAAATGGCCGCGTCTATGTCGCGGACCCTGCATTGGGGAATATTAGTTTCGATGAAGTACGTTTTAAAGAAATTTGGGAAAATAACACCTTATTCTTAATTAATGTTGCACCAGAAAACCGCAAAAATTTATTGGCTTTACAAGATTCGGATATGCGTCATGTAGAAGATGCAACCGTGAATCGTTATGCCTTAGTAAATATGCAATACCCGCAATTTTATATGGACAAAATTGCCGATAAAGCATCTACGATTCGACTTGATAAAAATATGAATGAAGAATCAGATTCTTATGGGGACTTAAATTATAATTTCTTGCGTCTTTATTATAAAAATAAATAACGTTTAAGAAAGATTGAGCTTAAAAAAAATAAAAAACTGGTGGGATGGAATATGAACAGTAAATGGATGAACAAAACCCTATTAGCGATCAGTATTCAAATGCTGATGGGCGCAGCTTATGCAGCTGAAGAGCAGCCAGGATTGGGGGAGTATGAAGTTGTAGATCAGCAAGAAGAGGTGGAATCAATAGCATCCCAGTCTACTGCAGATGCTAACTCAGTAGGAGGGGCTAATGCTGCAGAAGAGCCAGCATTAGGTGAGTATGAGACTGTAGATGAGCAGGAAATGCAAGTTGAAGCAGTGGCGGCACAGTCTGCAGATGTGCAGCCTGTAGCCGAAACATCACCAGTAGATGAAAAATCGCAAGCATCTTCAGCCTTACAACAGCAAGAAGGCGACGTCAGTAAAGAAGCTAACTTACAAGAAGTTTTCACATCAAATGAAAGACAATATTCATTAATCAAAAAGGGTGATATCTCATCTTATTATGATATTGACTATACCTATTATCGTGATACACAACTTGATATGGAAATGGCGTCGGGCCAATTATATCAACTGCGTGTTCAAGAAAATGCAACACACTCAATTACTAATACTTTTACTGCACAGTACGGTATTTTAGATAATTTAACCTTTACTGCTTCATTACCATTGGTAGCAAAAACAGACTTATTAAAGGATACCTCTACCGCAGGTTTGGGTGATATTTCTTTGGGGGCACGTTGGGAGCCATTTCCATTACAAGCGGGTCGTTTGCCACTGATTTTATTCGGTAATTTATCGACCAAAAGCGGTGACAGTCCATACGAAGTCAACTCTGCGACCGACTTAGCCACAGGTAAGGGGTATTATTCTGCTGGTATTGGCGCAAGTACACGTAAATATATCGATCCAGTGGTGTTGTTCGCTTCAGTTTCTGCAAACTATGGCTTTAAAGAAACTGACTTAAATCAACGCCGTGGTAGCCGTGTCATTGATGAGTTTGAACCGGGCATTAGTGGCGGTTTCTCTTTCGGTTTCGCATACTCATTTAACTATGACGTATCGATGACCATGTCGTATCAACAAAGCTTTAATACTGGCTCTGAATTTACCTACAGCAGCGGTGAATCCTATTCACCAGCCGATCAAACCAGTTCAACTTTAGCGATTTCTCTTGGGGTGCGTGTATCTCCAGAGACGATTGTGAACGGTACGGTAGGCTTTGGTTTGACGGAAGATGCGCCAGATGTTTCATTGGGTTTGTCATTCCCACTTGATATTTTAGGCTTTGGTAAGAAAATTCGCTAAGAGGGCGGTCGTATGTATAAAATTCGACTCAGACCGCTCGTTAGCGCCATTCTCTTAACGGGCTGTTCAAGTGCTACATTTGCACAGTTAGGCACCAACCTTTCTGTAGATTTACGTTCCTTGAGTATGGGTAATGCGGTTACCGCAGATCCACCAGGGGTAAACGCTGTTCACTTTAACCCTGCGGGTTTAACCAAAATTGAAGGTCTGCAAACTGAGCAACAATTTATTGTTGCCAACTTTGACATTCAACGTGAATTTAGCGTCCCACCAGGCTATAACGTATTTGGTTATTCGGACGATCCAATGGTCTGTAATGATGGACCAGAAGTTGCATCTGATATTTGTACTGATTTTAAAGATAAAGTTAGTGGTGATGTTGAATATCCGAGTCTTTATGTTCCTATTTTGAAAAAGATGGTGGATTTAGGCGAAGGCATGCCATTGGTCGCACCTACTATGGGGATTGCCTATAACCCACCGGGTTCTAAAGCGACTTATGCGACGGCAGTCTATGCGCCACTGGTTGCCGGTTTTGGTGCGGAAAATGGTAATCCTGGTAATTATATGGGGCAACAAGTTGCCTTAGAGCGAATTACTTATTTATCTCCATCCGTGGGTTACCAGGTCAATGATCAACTTTCGATTGGTGGCGGTATTGGTATGTCTTACCAAGCCATGGGTCTCAAAACCGATTTACGTTTCCCTAATGAACTGATTGGTATGTTACGAATGATCGATGAAGTCGTTTGTACGCCATTTAAAGAAAATTCAGATATTATTACCGACATTCTATTACTTGGGATGTGTAATGCCGAAGAAGGTATGAACCCATTCGGTAAATTCGGTCAGATGCAATTGGCGGTTGAGCAATCCTTAAGTCCAAGTTTTAACTTGGGGGTACTGTGGGAGCCAACGGATGGCTTTAGTTTCGGTATGGTCTATCAAAGTGCAGCAAAAATGCGCTTAAAAGGGAAATACCATATTGATAATGCCAAAGCACCACAAGAATTAATTAAAGGCTTGATGTCATCGCCAACCGGACAAATTCTTGCAGCTATTTTAGGCTTCCCGAACTACATTCCATCCAGTGAATCCGGTCTAGTGTCCATGGACTTTGAATATCCTGCGCATTTTCAAGCCGGGATTAAATACAAAGTTATGCCAGATCTACAGGTGAATTTTGATGTAGGCTGGACGGACTATAGCGCATGGGACAAATTTACTTTTGAGTTTGACCGACAAATTTCAGCTTTAAAAGTTGCAAAATTACTTTCTGAAAATGTTAGCGATAGCTCGTTATCCTTACCGCTTGGTTTTACTTCACCGTGGAGCTTCGGTATTGGTATGGAATATTCAGCAACCGATCGTTTAAAACTACGAGCGGGTTATGAACCACGTTCAAGTGCCATTCCAGATGGGAAACGGAATACCATGATCCCAATCAACAATGCACAATTGTTTGGTATGGGCGTGGGCTATCGTTGGGATGCAGACACCGATTTAGACTTGTCTATCGGTTTCTTGCGTAGTAAAGATAATATTCCAGCCAATACCAGTAGTTTAGCCAACCAAACAGGCGTAAATAACTTACTGCTTAACCCATACGCGGGCCTGAATGTGAAAACCAATACAAAAATAACCATTCTAGGATTGAACTATAGAACACGTTGGTAAACAAAGGAAAAGAATGAAAGGGAATTTATTGATGAAAACGATACTGACGCTAAGTTTAGCGCAAGTATCGTGGTCATATGCAGGAGAGTTTCATACTATTATTGGTCCTGACGGTCGTCCAATGATCATTCAACGTGAACCGCCAAAAGTAGCTGCTGCAAAAACGAATCCAAAACCCGTTATTGTACAACAGCAGAGCCTACCTGTAGCGCCTGCTCATGAGCAAAAAGCGTCAGCTGCAACAAGTTCTGTGCAGAGTCCTATTGCTCAGATAACAGTTGCTGCACCTGGAAAATCAGTTAAAACTGGTAAAGTTGAATCGAGTGCTCAGACTGATCTTGACACAGTGAAAACTATAGAACCACAGACCAAAAGTGCTGTGAAGCTTCAGGTTGCAGAAAAAATGCAGCTACAATCAACACCAGTTTCTCCAGTTAATCGCCAACCTATTGCTACTGAAAATCAACTGGTGCTTCAACAGCCAACTGTAATTTCACAAAAAGTCTTAGAAGTAAAACCCGTGATTATTCAGGAAAATATAGAAAATACCGCTTTTGTGGATATTGATGGACAGCAATATGTCAAAAACGAATATTTAGAAGATAAAGAATTTAACTTAGAAGGCAAAAAGCGTTTTTACACTATGCCTGAAGGCATCATTGATCTTAAACATGGTGCAACGCGTTTACAAACGGTTGAACGTGAAAAGGGTGTGGGTAAATCTACAATACAATCCTTGTTTAAACGTAATGTTGTGCAAGATACCGGTCCGATTACCCTGGCAAAGACTTATTACCGCATTTCACAAGCAGATGCGATTGATGGTTTGGGGCAACAATGTTTTTCTGAAAAAAAACTGAAAAAAGTCAAAAAACTTGATTTAAATAAAGAGGTCAACTTCTGGCCACATGCACCGCTGAATGATGAGTTCGATTTTGAAGTTGCTGCACTGAATCCATCTGTGCAGAATATTCAGCTGAATTCGTATGCATCACGGCAGAATAACCCGACCTTTTACTGGCCTTTTGTGGTGTTTTTAGATGCAAAAGGTTGTGTCTTAGAAGGTGCAGGTGGATATAAAAATCAAGAGGGGGCATCTACCCTCATTCAGCACGAAAAAATAGAAGGGGTATTACATGTGCCTGCAAACAGCAAATATATATTGCTGACACCGTTGGCTTCAGCCATCGATGTTGAAGATCGTGCGTTAACCAATCACGGGCAAGTTAAACTCGTTGCAATCCGTTAGGGATAGAATAAAAGAGAGTCAGGATGAACATAAATAAATATAAATTACCTTTTGTAGCAACTGCATTGGTTATGGCTTTAAGTGGCTGTGGCGGCGAAAGTGCCAACGTGATCCCTGAGGTATATGATGAAAGTACGGCCAACGGTTCATGTAAAGCGAGAACAGCAGGCTGTGTTGAATTTGCCTTGGATTATCCATTAAACGGTTTAAATTTCACTTGTAGTAGTGACACCAAGAATCGCTTTACCACGCTGTTTGATCCAAATGGTGGAGCGGCAACTGGTGCATGTAAGGCAGCAGATAAAATTACTTTCTTCTTGCAAGGAGAAAAAGACAAGAAAATTGAATTGGGTACATTTCCAATGAGTAATATTGCCCATGTCAGCGTAGCGCAATTACCGCGTTTAACCTTATTGGATATTGCAGCAGGAATTCAAGGCAGAGCTGCGCAAAAATTATCACCTGATGATGTAACGGTTAAAGTAGCCATTCGTTTGGTGCGTCTGATTCAGGCAGTGGGCTTACAAAGTCAGCAAATTGTCAATGCACGTGATATTCAGCCGATCAGTATTGTTGATACAGAGCGTAAAAAATTAGAGCAAATCACCTCATTAATCACGCCAGAGCAATTTAAAGGCTTGTCGGATAAAGATTTCAGCGATGCAGTCAAACCTTGGGTGGATATTTCTAAAGTCTCTGATGTCGATGCTTTTGATGTTATTACTCAATTGATGCGTATCACGACTGCAGCCGTGTATCAGCCTGAATTTTCACTATTTTCTAGTAAGGAAGTCCTGGGTAGTGCCTTAAGTGGTACGGAGGGTTTGGTGGGCTGTAACAAGGAAGAATGTAAGGCTGAAGATAAATCAGCAACGCATTTGGTGGGTCACTTTATTGTGATGACGGATCGTCAAGGCAAAACCTTTGGTAGTGGTTTACAGTGGCGTGGTAAAGCTGAGACCGATGTGACCAGTATTGGCGGCGTAAATGCACAATTGATCCGTAAAGTGAAACCAGTACAAATGACGGCACTGCCGCAAGACAGCTGGATTCATCCAATTACCAAAGCGATTAATAATAATCCGGATTTGACTACACAAACTGGTTTCCAATTTAATGTAGATGATAGCAATGCACAGCCATTGATCGTGACGCAGGGTAAATTGTTCAATGACTATATGATTGCCGGTAAAGAACGTTTTTATAAACTGCTGACAGGTAAAAAAGAAGTCAACGAAGAAGACAAGAAAAATTACGGTCTCTGGCAACAACAGATCAACAGTGAAAGCTTTAAGGGCACACTCGACCTTTATAAAATTTACCCAATCACCTATTTAGACAGTAAAGTGTTTAAATCGGAAAATAATGTCAGCAGTGGGGCTTATATTTTTCCACTGTATGCAGACTTGATCTTTAAATTTACCGATAGCTCGGTGAATACCGTGAAACTGGGTATTGTGATTGACCATAATGGCGATATTCGGACCAATATGAAAGACAAGCCTGCCACGGTGATGGATTCCTCAGGCACAATCATCGATATGTCGACAGGCACAAATGGTTGTAGTGGGGCTGATGTACTGGGTAGTAGCATGATTGATGACAACAATGTGCAGCAGTATCGCATTGGAACTACAGGTCGTGCGTTTACTAGCTCTGGCACGGATGGCAATAAAATCTCAATTCGTATGATCCTGGCAGACAAAGTGTTCCAAAGCCTGGATGGTGCATTGATTGGGATGAACTCGAGTATTCAGACCTCCCCAAATTCGGGTGATTCTATTGTGATTGGCGGTGCATTACTAAACTTAAATCGCTTATTGGCAATGAGGTCAGGTGGTAAACCGGCTGCGGATGACGTGCCTTTTAAAGATTCAGCGGATAGTGATGTAAAATGGGCAAATAGTTTTGCCAGCTTCCAAAGCATTTATAGCGCGGTGGATCCTACCAACGAAGATGCGAAAAAGTGGGCAAAATTCACTGGTGGTAGCATTCAATTTAATCTTGCACCATGTTATGAAGTGAAAACCAAATAATTGTGAGATAAAAAAGCCCATCAGATGATGGGCTTTTTTATGCTCTATATTTTTTATTTTATCGATTAACCGGTATGGTCAAGGCGTGAACCTAAGGTTTCTAAATGCATGTCAAATTGATTGGTTTTACGGTCTTCAAAATAATGTCTTAAGGTACGTTCTACACTTGGAAAGGCCAGTTCCGACCAAGGAATCTCCTCTTCGCTAAATAAGCGGCTTTCAATAGTTTCTTCACCCGAGCCAAATTGACCATTTACTAAATTGGCTTTGAACAGCACATAAATTTGTCCGATCCGTGGAATATTGTACATACAATAAAGTTGTTCAATCTCGACTTCGGCTTCGGCTTCTTCACGGGTTTCACGTGCTGCACCTTGCTCCATGGTCTCAAATAATTCCATATAGCCGGCTGGAAGTGTCCATAAACCATAACGTGGTTCAATCGCACGGCGGCACAGTAAAACTTTATTTTCCCAAAGTACCAGTGCCCCGCAAATGACTTTAGGATTGATGTAATGAATATTGCCACAATCTGTACAAACACGACGTAATTGATGGTCGCCGAGTGGGATTTTTTCCGTAGTTTTATGTCCACAAATTACACAGAAATTCATATTCATCGTCAATGATAAAGGTGTGATCAGCATAACTGAAAAATTGAACTTTGGCATCATTTCTATCTTTTAGAATAAAAATTCAGCTATGATAAAACTAAGAAGAAATGATGGGAGAGTAGAGGTATGGATGACCATTCATTAATACAATCGTTACAGCAAAGATTACGTTTTTCCACACGGGTAAAACCGGCACAAGCTGCTGTATTAATTGCGATTACAGATGAATCTGATCCAAAAGTTCTGCTTACTCGACGTTCTTTATATTTAAATAATCATGCTGGAGAGGTTTCATTTCCAGGAGGGAAAAGAGACCCACAAGATACCAGTAATATTGTGGTCGCATTACGTGAAGCCTATGAAGAGACCGCATTAAATCCATTTGATGTGCAATTAATGGGTGATTTACCCATGCAAAAAGCCCGCAATGGGATGTTGGTGAAACCTGTCGTTGGGTTGATTCCAGCCGAAGTCGAATTGATTGCTCAACCGAGCGAAATTGATCGTATTTTCTTTGCCTCCCTCAGTAGCTTAATGAAAGCACCACCCATTCCTTATGAAGTACGTTATGCACACCAGTCTTTATATTTCCCTAGTATGCGTGTGGAAAATGAAATCGTTTGGGGTTTAACTGCACGGATGCTAGTTTCACTATTTCAGTATGGTTTGGATTATCAAAAGGAATGGCCTTTTTTATTAAATTCCCCAGCTTTTTATATGAATAAGATTAAACGTCATAAATAAAGGAAAATCGGAACATGATATACAAATTTAATGGATATGCACCTCAAGCAACACACCAGCCTTGGGATGGCTGGGTAGCGGATAATGCGACAGTGATTGGTCAAGTTGAAATGGGGAAACAGGTCAGTGTCTGGTTTGGTGCCGTGATCCGGGGCGATAACAGCAAAATTAAAATTGGTGATTTTAGTAATGTTCAGGAAAATGCCGTGTTACATACCGATGCGGGCATTGAAATGCAGATTGGGAACTATGTCACGATTGGGCATCAAGCAATGTTGCATGGTTGTACCGTTGGCGATAACACTTTAATTGGCATTAATTCCGTGATTTTAAACCATGCAGTGATTGGTAAAAACTGCATCATCGGAGCCAATGCCTTAATTCCTGAAGGCAAGGTCATTCCAGATAATTCTGTGGTGATGGGTTCACCGGGGAAAATAGTGAAAACCTTAGATGAGGCTGCTGAAGTTAAACTCAAAATGAGTGCCATGCACTACGCAGAACATTTTAAGCATTTTCAGAATTTGGAAGTGATTAAACTGTAATTTGATGATCTTATTCAGCCAAGCAAACGCTTGGCTTTTTTGTATTCCACAGATGGAAAATCTCGCCTAGTGCGAATGAGTGGAGTATCATATGCCTCGTTTTTTACATTTAAATTAATTAAGGTTGTGCATGAAATTGCTGGCATTGGAAACTGCCAATGAGCAGTGTTCCGTCTCTATTGTAGATGAAACCCAAGAATTATTTTTCCAATTAGATGCGCGAGCAAAAGCACAAACGCAAACAATTCTCCCGATGATTGAGCAGGCATTTACACAGCTTGGTCTATCTGCATCTGAATTAACTGCAATTGCATTTAGCCGTGGTCCCGGTTCTTTTAGCGGTGTGCGAATTAATGCAGCGGTGACTCAGGCATTGGCATGGGCAAATGATGTTCCGGTTGTTCCTGTTTCAACTTTGCAAGCTTTGGCACAGACAGCACACCGCATTGCCGGTTTAAGCACCGTGACAGCGGTACTCGATGCACGGATGAAAGAAGTCTATATTGCGAGTTTTAAACTCGATTCACAGGGTATTATGCAGGCTGTGGATGAAGAACAACTGTTAAATTACGATGATGCCAGCCAAGCGGTTAAATTTGAACTTGTAGGTTCCGGTTCAGCTTTAATTAAGCCTGAACAAATACAATACAAAGACTTAAGTGCGACTGCGCAAGATATTGCTACCATTGCGCGCGCAGATGTCGAGCAAAAAAAATGGGTCAGTGCTGAACAGGCATTACCTGTATATTTACGTGATAACGCTTGGAAAAAAATTCCAGAACAGGGCAAATCATAATCAGGATTTTGTATGGATCTTTTACTGCTGCTGAAAGCGGCAATTATGGGTATTGTTGAAGGTATTACCGAATTTCTACCTATTTCAAGTACTGGACATTTAATTCTCGCTTCAGAGTTAATGAATTTCTGGACCAAAGAAAAAAGTGATGTATTCGTGATTGCCATTCAAATGGGCGCGATTGCAGCAGTGATTTATGAATACTGGGCTCGTCTGTGGGGTGCAGCAACCGGTATGTTTACCGGTGAACCCAAAGGTCGCCATTTGGGGTTTAGCCTGATTATGGCTTCAATTCCAATTGTGCTGATTGGTCTCACTTTTGGACAAGCAGTCAAAGAATTATTATTTAATGATATTGCGGTTGCGATTGGCTTGATTGTCGGTGGTTTCATTATTATGTGGATTGAAAAAAATCCACCTAAAGTAAATGCTGAAGAAGTCGAGAATATCAGCTATAAAGAAGCGATCTGGATTGGTTTAATCCAAGTACTGTCGTTAATTCCGGGAACCTCACGTTCTGGTGCAACCATTATTGGTGCAATGTTCTTGGGCATATCACGTAAAGCGGCAACTGAATTTTCTTTCTTCCTCGGGATACCGGTGATTATTGGTGCAGGTCTTTTAGACCTTTATCAAAGCTACCATGTATTTCAGAGTACTGAAGATTGGACTGTTCTTGCAGCCGGAATTCTGGTTTCATTTGTTTCGGCTTTGATTCTAATTCGAGTATTGGTTGCTTATGTCGCAAAACGTGATTTTATGATCTTTGCCTGGTACCGTATTGCCTCGGGTCTTTTAATCTTACTCTTTGCATTTACAGGCTGGAAATTATGGTAAGCGAACTCCGCTTATTTGTAGAACAGGAATTTCAACAGAAAGCACAGCAGTATTCTGCTGTGCTTTCTTCTCGTGGAGTAAAGGTAAATTTTGAAATCATTGAAAAGCTCAATGCCCGATTTTTGCGTTTTAATCCCGAATTGGCTTTATGTGTAGATGAATCTGGACTTTGGCTGTGTGCCAATGGCATGAAGATGCAACCAGACTGGAAAGCAGAAATTCCACGTTTAAAAAGATCGTCATTAAAATCAGAAATGATTGCACGAGCGTGTAATCTCGGTGAAAAACCGAGCTTGATCGATGCCACTGCTGGTTTAGGGCATGACAGTTTATTGATGGCACATTTAGGTGCCCATGTTACCTTGGTTGAGCGACATCCGATTTTATTTACCTTGCTTGAAGATACCAAAAGCAATGCGGAAACCGATCCGTTTTTAAGTTCGGTGGTTGCACGGATTGATCTAGTTTTTTCAGATTCTGCCGACTATTTAATTCAGCAGGCTGAAAAAAATGCTGTGGTGGATGTCGTCTATCTCGACCCGATGTTTCCACAACGGGATCAAAACCAGCAAGCCATTAAAAAACAGGCACAAGTCAAAAAGCAGATGCAATTGTTGCATATGCTGTTGCCTGAAGATGGTGAAATGGATCTGGGTGATAATTTATTGATTTTGGCACAAAAAGTAGCAAAACGAGTGGTAGTAAAACGTCCTCGTTTAGCCGTATATTTGGCTGACCAGGAACCCAATCATCAATGGCAAGGCGATGCTTGTCGTTTTGATGCCTACTTTCAGCATCATCTTGTAGAGTAGTTTGGTAATTGCTTCAATATTGTGCATTAATTTGTTATATAGTTCAAAAGCAGCATTGATAAAACTTCCATCAAGCATAAACTTACACAGTGAATCAGCGAGCTACAGCTAACCCTAAATCCTATGATCGACTTTAAACCCTCCATCAATTTTTGGCATGATTTTAAAAGCAACCAAACTGCAGGGATGTGGCTCTTTTTGGGATCACGTCGGTCTTTACAAATCGTTCGCCCCTCAATTCTACAACTGATTTTTTGGGGGATTTTAGGCGGCAGTGCCAACAGTTTATTTAGTTGGTTAAGTTCAGGGGAAGTGGGGGAGTTTAATCCTCAAGGCTTGATCAGTTATGCCTTATGGCCTTTTATTGCACTGATTGTCGGTATTTTCCTTTCCCAGCGTATTAATAACCCCCGTTTGATGTTGGTGCCTGCCTTATTGTGGCTGGTACTGGATACGCATATCGCCTTATTACAAAGTCTGATTCAGTATTTGGGTTATATCGATGTATTGCCTTACATCTTCTATGACTATTTACCGATGATATTCATGGTGCTGTTTGTCTGGCAAAGTTTGGCTGTGGTCTGGGTTTTTTCACGTGAACTCAAATGGCCATGGTGGGAGCGGGCACTGATTGTTGCAGCAACGCTTTTTACCCTGGTGGTCTGGCAAATGTCAGTTAAAAGCCAACCGATCTGGAAAGTTGAAGAAACACCTCCGACTTTTGCCGAAGATGCCTTTTACGCGCAAAGCCGTATACTGAATAAATCACTTGAAGATGTGCAGTATGGTGAATTTACACAATCGCATTGGTACTTTTTAGGGGTCGCCGGTGCAGGTTATCAAGACGTGTTTAAGTCAGAAGTCGAGCGGATTAAAGAACAGTTTGATACCCGCTTCGGAACCTTTGGTCGTTCACTCATCTTGGTGAATAATCCTGAGACACGCACTCAAACTCCGATTGCTTCGCGTACCAGTATGGACATGGCTTTACGTCGCATTGGCCAGCAGATGAACCGTGAAAGTGATGTGTTATTTTTATACATGACCTCACATGGTTTACCGAATCAGTTTGAAATGGAAAATGATCCGATCGATTTAAATGATGTCGATCCTAAATGGCTTAAAGAAACTCTGGACAAATCCGGTATTCGTTGGCGGGTGATTGTGATTTCTGCCTGTTATTCGGGAAGTTTTGTTCCCGCTTTGCAGGATGATAATACTTTAATTATTACCGCGTCTGCGGCTGACCGGGCATCTTTCGGCTGTTCAAATGAAGCGGATTATACTTATTTTGGGCGTGCATTCTTTGATCAGGCCATGCGTGAGCAGACCTCTGTGAGTGCCGCATTCGAGCAAACCAAAGACACCGTGGCACAATGGGAAAAGGCGCAGGGTTTTGAAGCATCCGAACCACAATGGTCGATTGGTAAGAATATGGAATTTATGTTGCCGCAATTGGAGCAACGCTTATTTCCAGTGACCTCTAAAACAGAGACAAAAATAGAAATACCCCAATTAAGTGTTCAAACACAATAAGGAAAAATAGACATGGAATTAATCCAACATAATCGATGCTTTGATGGTGAACAGCGCATTTATGCTTTTAATTCCAAGGTGCTCAAGGGTGAAGCTAAATTTGGTATTTTCTTGCCCCCTCAAGCTTTAACCGGTCAAGCATGTCCAGCACTTTTTTATTTAGCCGGTCTGACCTGTACAGAAGAAACCTTCGCGATTAAAGCTCATTCACAACGCTTGGCAGCTCAACTGGGTTTGATCCTGATTAGTCCTGATACTTCGCCAAGAGGTGAGCAGGTTGCGCAAGGCGATTCTTGGGATATCGGTCAAGGTGCAGGCTTTTATATTAATGCGACCCAAACGCCGTGGGCGGAACATTATCAAATGGAAAGCTTCATTGCTGATGAGCTTTATGATTTGGTCATTCAGAACTTTCCAGTGCAAGCGGATGCCATGGGGATCTTCGGACATTCCATGGGTGGACATGGTGCGTTAACACTGGCACTGAAATATCCTGAAAAATTTAAATCAGTGTCTGCTTTTGCGCCCATTTGTGCACCAAGCCAATGTCCTTGGGGTGAAAAAGCCTTTTCGAATTATTTTGGTGAAGATCGAAATGAATGGTTAAAGCATGATGCCACTGCCTTGATTCAAGAAAAAGGGGCATTGTTTACAGAAATTTTGATTGATCAAGGATCGAAAGATCAATTCTACGCGCAATTGAATCCGGCATTATTTAAGCAGGCTTGTGCCCAAGTGGGACAGTCTCTAACTTTACGTGAACATGCAGGCTATGATCACGGATACTATTTTATTCAAAGTTTTATCGATGACCATTTGCAATTTCATGCCGTGCAACTTGAAGCGTAATATTTAATTCAAAAAAGGGAGAATCATGTTCTCCCTTTTTTATGAATGCTGCCATGTTGCGGTAAATTGTTGCTGTGCCATACGGCCTAAATGATCGAGAACGACTTTTTCTAAAGTACTTAGGTCTTCTAATGAGCTATCAATTGAGACCAATAATGCTTCTGACTGTGGCATCAGTTTTACGGTTGCATCCGGCATAAAAATACTAAAATTGCCGTCTGTTTCAGCAACTTCAAATTTATGTTTCCAATGATTCAATAAACGCTTGGCGATACGAGCGGCTTCTGATGTGATAATTTTAGTATTGCTTTTCATTCTCATTTACCTTGGGGTGTGGTATCAACATAACAGATTAAAAGAATAGCGAAAGTTAAATCATGCAACGCAATGTTGCAGTTTTGGGATACCGAATAAATAGAATCGAATCAGGATTGAATCACAGCAGCAAGGTTCAATTTGTTATAATGCGAAAAATCAATTCGAATACATAGCCAGGTTCTCCCCATGTCCAAGCCATATTTAATTGCACCATCAATTTTATCTGCTGACTTTGCTCGTTTAGGCGAGGAAGTCGAAAATGTGCTCGCTGCTGGTGCAGATGTCGTACATTTTGACGTGATGGATAACCATTATGTCCCTAACCTGACGTTTGGTGCAGGTGTGTGTAAGGCATTAAAAAAATATGGGATTAAAGCGCCGATTGACGTGCATTTGATGGTTTCACCGGTAGATCGCATGATTGGGGATTTCTTGGAAGCAGGGGCTGACATTATTACCTTCCACCCGGAAGCAAGCGACCATATTGACCGTTCTTTACAGTTGATTAAAGCCGGTGGTGCGAAAGCAGGTTTAGTGTTTAACCCGGCAACTCCTTTGCATTATCTGGACTATGTTCTGGACAAAGTCGATCAAGTTTTGTTGATGAGTGTCAACCCAGGTTTTGGTGGTCAAAAATTTATTCCCATGACTTTGGACAAACTTCGTCAAGCACGCAAAATCATTGATGCTTCAGGTCGTGACATCCGTTTAGAAGTGGATGGTGGCGTAACACCTGCCAATATTCGTGAAATTGCAGAAGCCGGTGCAGATATGTTTGTTGCCGGTTCAGCCATTTTCGGTAAACCGGATTATCAAGCTGTGATTAATGAAATGCGTGCAGAACTTGCAAAAGTAGGTGCTGTAAATCTCTAATATTCTCTAATTAATTGCTGCTAAGTTGTGGATAACTTTATGGATAACCATATGGATATCTGTGTAGATAACTGTATGGATAACTTGATTAGTTTGTAAACGATTATAGGGCGATAGTTTGAAAATTAGACATTAAATGTATAAAAAGGACTCAATCGAGCACTGCTGTCCCACAATTTTTCATAAAAGGAGGCTCAATTGAGCTTCCTTTTGTTTTATCGGTATTTTATCGGGCATGAATAAAGCTTTTAAGGTTTTTCTCTCAAACAGATTTACTTG
>NZ_JABERK010000035.1:0-818 GCF_013004315.1 Acinetobacter sp. ANC 5378 | reverse complement strand
GCAAGGGTCCAGGTTCCATCACCATTGTTCGTTGCCGGATATTCAACACCATCCACTTCAACTACAACAATCGCTGTTGGGTCATTCACCGTACCGCCCAGTGCCGGGGTGCTGTCATTGGTGTTGCTGTCATTTACAGTAACCACTGGTGCAACCAGATCAACCACAAAGCCATCCGCTGCATTCAGCGTATCACCTGTACCCGGGTTACCCGCAACATCACTATAGCTGCCTGTAGCAACGCTGATACTTGGTGCTGTACCTGAGCCATCCGGGGTAAACGTTGCCGTCCAGGTCTGGCCAGTTGCATCCGGTGTGATCGCACTTAAGCTGCCGCCCACTACAATCACATCACCTTGGCTAAAGCCACTGACCGGCTCATTAAAGCTGAAAGTAATCGTGGTGCTTTCACCTGCTGCAAGTTTCAGATCAGCAGCACTGATGGTTAATGTCGGTGCTGTCGTGTCAACTGCATAGCTTTCTGTCGCAATAGCCGTGAAGCTATTACCCGCAAGATCATGAACCAAGACGCTGCCATTGATTTTGCTGTCGCTATCCGCTGCGAGATCGCTACCCGCGACATCAACATTCCACAAGCCACCACTTTGAACAGTTGTGTTATACAACTTGCCGTTAATGTTGAGGCTGACGACATCACCAAGCTGATATTCACCAGTCACGCTACCACTGATATTAATGCTTAGACCCGCTTCTGCTGCATTAATGATGCTGTCACTTGTAACAGCATCAATGCTTAATGTCGCTGCTGGGGCAACAGTATCTACTGTTAATGAACCGGTATCTGTACTGCTGTTCCC
>NZ_JABERK010000034.1:0-56016 GCF_013004315.1 Acinetobacter sp. ANC 5378 | reverse complement strand
CGCCGTCTTGGTCCATTCAATAAAATGGAAACGGTCTTCATTACGGCGGTCTTCAATAGCACGGTTTTTCTCAAACGCATCAGGATCGGAACCGCCGTACTCCACTGCCAATGAGTGGTCGACAATCAGCTGTGTTGGCACCACTGGATTGACTTTTGAAGGATCGCCACCTTGATCAGCAATCGCATCACGCAAGCCCGCCAAGTCGACCAGTGCGGTCTGCCCCAAAATGTCATGACAGACCACACGTGCCGGATACCAAGGGAAATCATGGTCCTGTTTGCGTTGAATAAGTTCGTTTAATGACTGCTCTAAAATGGCTGGATCACAACGGCGCACCAACTGTTCTGCAAGCACTTTTGAGGTATATGGAAGTTTGGCATATGCGCCTGGCTGAATATCTTCTACGGCTTGGCGCACGTCAAAATATTCGAGCTGGGTGCCTTGCAGTGGTTTACGGTAGTTGTTGTTCATAGCTTACCTGCCTCTTGAATCATTTTTCTTTACTACGTAATTGTTGTTGACGAGTCACAATCGTTTCGATGGCATTGTACGCTGTGAAAAAGCCATTTCCCAAATCTTATATATTTCATAAACTTACCCCAAAAAAACCCCATTTTTGAAATATTTAGTTACACAAACATTGAAATATTTGCTCTAAAGATGCTTTTTTGAGAAAAATAGTGGGAAATCAGCCTCATTCTTTAGTATTAGATATGTTTTTTAGAATAAAAAACAACCTAGAGTTGTATTTTATTATGTTACTTAAAATTTTCTCACTCACACACATTATTTAGTATTCCTAAACCTATCTTTATAAAATATCAGATCATTTTAATAAAATTATTGCCCCCTTTTTAAACATACCTTAAGACTAGGCTGTCACTCGTCGTATCGTTTGAACACCCCTCTTTTTTAGTGACTTGGCTCTCAATATAATTAAGAAGTACTAAACAATTAAAATATTGTTCAAAAAAAATATTCCAAGTACAAAAAAGATACCATCTTTTTGAAACAAGGTTATCGAGTGATTATCAGAAGCCATTACAAGAAGTTTGAAGGTGATTTCGTACAACACTGTCATATCCTGGATCATGAAGATCAAGGGATAATGGAAACTGTGCGGGTCTGTGGAGGCAAATTTCCTTGTAATTCACCTCTACCAACATCCTATCACCACTAATTAATCTCTGTTCCACAAAAGCCAGCAATTTATATTGTTGGCTTTTTTATTTGCCTCTGTTTAGTGCTTGCTGCACAATAGCTTGATTGATTTGTGAAATATAACCAGAGGCTAGTCATGTCAACGTCTACTGCTTTTACATCATTCAATTTAAATGGTGTAGATGCGCAAAAATTCCTTCAAGGTCAAGTAACTTTAAATACCGAAGCCTTAGCGGAAAACCTGACTCGCTATACAGCAATCTGTAGTTTAAAAGGCCGTATTCTGTTTGGTTTATGGCTTAAAAAAATCAATGCAGAAAGTTTTGAAATTGTGACTACTCAAGATCAGGCCGAAGAATTTTCCAAACACATTAAAAAGTTTGGTGCATTTTCGAAAATGAAACTGGAAGAAGGTAGTCAAGTTTTTCCTACGCTAAATGGCGATACTACGGATTTTTCTACCACTGAAACCGATATTGCAGCTTGGCAACTTCAAGCGATTGAAGCAGGTCAGGCCTGGATTGAAGCTGCAACTTCACAAGAATTCCAACCGCAAGAACTTCGTTTGCATCAGCGTGAAGGCGTGCATTACGACAAAGGTTGTTATTTGGGTCAGGAAATTATTGCGCGTCTTTGGTTTAAAGCCAAACCAAAACACTGGTTGCACCTGGTTCAAGGCACAGGTGAAGCCCCTGCTGTTGCAAGCAAATTGAGCAATGATGTAGAAGTGGTGAATAGCATTGCTATTGATGGTGGCTATAAAGCACTTGTGGTTGCAAAACCTGCGGCACTGGAAGAACTGAACTTAACCGTTTTAGATTTACCGGAAGCTTTAAATGGTGATGTAGCACGTCCGCAATAATATTCAAGTTTAGAAACATCATTAAAAAGCCTCCAAAATCGGAGGCTTTTTTAAATCATAAATTAAAATCGTGAAAAAGTTTGTTCATGTCTTTAATGACATACTCTTTAAAATGGAATGCACGCGCATGTTTTGCATCAATACGCGCAGTCTTTCCCTCATGTTCAAAGATATAAACACGGTCTTCTTTGCTCACCAAAAAGTTTTTGCCTAATCTCATCAACAATGCATCAAATTTGTCTTCATCCGGAATGCTTTCATCCCGATTAATCTGATCATATGCCCGTTTAATACCTTTGATGAACATTCATCTACTCACAATTTTATTCAGCCGAGATTTAAACAAACATTAACGAAAAAGCAAAGTGAAGTTGCTTTCTCGATGCCTTTTTATGTCATGAAATTTCACTTTAACTAAAATTTTAACTCTAAAAAAAAATTCATGTTAAAACCGATAAGCACTTAAGGCTGATTTAAGCTGCTCACTATTTACTTAAGCCCTTATTATGCAAATATCAACAAAATTTTATTGCAATACACAAATCATATATTTACATTCACATAATTAAACTTATGATGTTGTATTGAGTCTTCCACATACATTCTTAAACACATAAATGGAATTATGTGCATGTTTATAAAAAGGTTTTAAAAATATGAAAAAAATTATACTTGCCAGCATCATCGCCTTATCTTCACATCTTGCAATGGCAGAAATGGCAACCAGCTCGGTTGATCCTGCATTTGCCAAAATTGAGGCATTGGTCAAAGCCAACAATATGAAGGGCGCATACCAGGAACTGGAAAAATTGGCCAAAGTAGGTAACCCTCAAGCCATTTATAACTTGGGCTACCTGACTCAAACCGGTCAAGGTACAGCCAAAGACGAGAAAAAAGCCATTAAGCTGTACGAAGAGGCTGCAAGCAAAGGTTACCCGGTTGCCAACTATATATTGGGTAAAAACTACATAGGGGGAACTTTAGGTCTTAAACAAGACACTAAAAAAGCCAAACAGTATTTAGAAAAAGCATCTGCCCAAGGGTTTGCTGATGCGACTGTCGATTTAGCCGTGTTACTTTTTGCTGAAGGCACACCTGCTTCAGATAAATTGGCATTGCAAAAATTAGATCCTTTAATTAAAAAAGATAACTATCAGGCGATTCATGCCAAAGCCTTATATGACATTAGTCTGGGTTTTAAAAATAAAAATGAAGCTCCGATTAAACAAGGTTTAAAAAGCATTCAAGACTTAGCACAAAAAGGCTATATTCCGGCCTTGATGGCCGTGGGCAATATGTTCGCGAATGGCAACATTGTTCCGCAAAACCTGCCTGAAGCGAAAAAGATTTTCTCTACCCTGGCAAAAGAAAATATACCGCAAGCCAAGGAGTCTTTAGCAGTTGTAGACAAAATGATTGCTGAACAAGCGAAAAATCCAGCAAAAGCTGCAAAGAAAAGTTAAATTTTCTCCAATAAAAAAGCCCCTAAATTAGGGGCTTTTTTATGAGCTTGATAAATATTACAGATATTAAAAAATTAAGCCCACCACACGCTAATTAAAATACTGGTCACTATAAAACCTAAAATTGTACTCATCAGTAATGGCGTTAAGGTTTTTTCATTCAATCCATAGGCCTGGCCTAACATTCCAAAAATGGTCGGCATCGGTAAGGCCGCAATAATTGTCCCGGCATAGACCATTTCCTGACTAACATCAGTTAAATAGGTTAAGCCTAAAAACATCAGTAAAGGCATGATCAAGTTACTGGAAATTACCAGATACCAGCTCTGCACATTTACATATTTTAAGGTTAGGCCGACAATGCCGCCGCCAATGGAAAATAACGCCAGTGGTGATGCAGTTTGTCCCAGCAGTAACAAGACCTGATCTAACCGTTCAGGAATATGTATCTGAAAAACAGCACAAGCAATCCCCAGCATGACCCCCATAAACAATGGATTTTTTAATAAGGTCAATAATGTACTTTTAACAATGACTGCAACATTTGCCTTTTGCCGGGTACCCAATTCTGCCAAAATCAAAACTGCGGGAATAAGCAGAACACTTTCAATAATCACCACTAAAGAGGTGTAAGTCATTGCCCGATGTCCCATCAGCAAAGATAACACTGCTGTACCAATGAGTCCGGTATTGGACATCGCAGCGCCTAAGGACAAAACCGATGACTGAGAGTAATTGTTTTTGAAATACTGCGAAACAATGAAAAATGCTGAAATATATAAAATGAAAGTCACACCGGTATAAATAAAGAAATATTCCGGATACCAGATTTCACCTAAATCTTTTGAGGCCAAAGACTGGAAGAATAAAGCAGGTAACGCGATTTTAATGACAAAAGCACCGATCGCATTGACCTGTTCTTTGGTTAAAAGTTGCAGTTTTACGGACAAATAACCTAAAGCTAACAGAAAAAAGATAGGTACAATGACCGCAAAGACCATATTAAAAATGTCCTGTAAAAATGAACGATCAACGAAATATCTGAACCTGAGTGCTCATATAAACGTTGATGGCGGTTGCAAAATTGATGAAATTAAAAGGCTTTAAACAGCTCTTTCAGCCCATGCGGCTGACAACGCAAATACTGGGGCGCAATTTCAATATTCGCACCCAATGCTGCCGCAGCATGCCAAGGCCAACGTGGTTCATAAAGCATGGCACGAGCCAGAGCAATCGCATCGGCTTGCTCTGATTTTAAAATACTTTCAGCTTGCTGGGCTTCTGTAATCATGCCCACTGCAATCACTGGAATGTGAACCACTTTCTTTACTGCTTCAGCAAAAGGCACTTGATAATTGGCACCAATTTTAATCTTTTGCTTCGCATGCAACCCCCCACTCGATACGTGTATATACACTGCACCCAACTGCTCTAAAGCTTTTGATAAACCGACAGAAGACTCAACATTCCAACTGTCTTGTCCATCCATCCAGTCGGTTGCGGAAATACGCATTCCAATTGGATAATCATGAGGTACAGCATTTTTGATCGCCTGAAAAACTTCAAGGGTTAAACGAATACGGTTTTCAAAACTGCCGCCATATTCGTCGGTACGCTTGTTCGACAGTGGCGACATAAATTGATGCAGTAAATAACCATGTGCTGCATGTACTTCAATTAAATCAAAACCTGCATCCACGGCGCGAACAGCTGCATCGGCAAAATCCTGAATCACTTTTTGAATTTCATCTTGAGTCAGTGCATGCGGTGGGTGATCAGTTGGGTTAAATGGCAGATCACTGGCAGAAACGGTTTGCCAGCCATGTGCTTCTTCCGGCTTAAATTGATCTCTTCCATTCCAGGGTTTATCGGTAGAGGCTTTACGCCCCGCATGTGCCAATTGCACAGCAAAAGGCATAGGCGAAAGTGTCTTTATTTTTTTCAGTAATGTCTTGATCTGATCACGCTGTGCATCATTCCAAAGCCCTAAATCTGCATAACTGATACGACCTTCAGACTGTACCGCTGTCGCTTCGACGATGCATAAACCTGCACCCGATAATGCGTAATTCGCCCATTGCTGTTCGTGCCAATACGTCACTTCGCCCTGTTCAGTTGCCGAATACTGACACATCGGTGCAATGATAATTTTATTGCTGAGTTTTAATTTTCCAAACTGAATCGATTCAAATAATAAAGACACACTTTCTCTCCTTAAAATGCTTTAGTGACACTTAAACCTGCGCTCCAGTTCACACCATCTGCAGGTTCAAAGAAACGACCCTTAGGTTGAGTTGAATCATTAACAATGACTGAGCCTACATAATCTTCATCAAAGAGATTATCGACTCGGGCAAAAGTACACACTTTCCAGTCTACATTTTTCCAAACATACCCGACATTGGCACTGGTTAAAGTATAGCTTGGCGCTGCATCAGAATTGATGTCATCGACATATAATTTATCAATATAGCGAACATCCAGTCCGGCATTAAAGCCCGTTTCAGGCTGCCATGCCAAAGCCACAAAAGCCTGATTTTTAGCTACACCCGGGATGTAATTTCCAGATTGAATTGCTGCTGCTTTCGGTTGAGATGGGTTTTGAGGATTTTCAATTTCAGCAACAAAAGCATCAAAAGCATCAAAAGTAGCATCAATAAAGCTATAACTTGCTTGAGCTTGTAAATCACGCCATAGGTTTTTATTCCATGAGAGTTCCACACCTTGTCTTAGCGTTTTATCGGCATTACGGAAAGTATTCCGTCCATTGTTCGATTCACCCGATACGATGTCATCTTGAGTTTCACTTTGGAAAATAGCAGCAGTAAAATTACCGAAACGATTTTGAGATTTTAAGCCCAGTTCATAGTTATCGCTGGTCGCAGGGTTTAAGTCAAAGTTAATTCCCGATGTCGCCACTGTTGGATAAGCCATTTCGGTAAAAGTCGGGGTTTCAAAACCTTTGGCATAACTTGCATAGGCATTGAGCTGATCATTGATTTTCCAAGTTAAAGCGGCTGATGGTAAAATTTTGTCATAATCCGTTTTCCCACTGTCATCGCCATTTCCAACAACAATATAATGATCTTTAGATTCATAATGCACATTGCTATAACGCAGACCAGTATCTAAGGTCCAATTGGGTAAAAAATCCCAAGATGCTTGGACATATGGATCTAAATTCCACAGCGTATTTTTTTCATCACGGCGTATATCACCTTTTAAGCCGAATTGATTATTGGCATTAAAATTTTCATAACCTTGACGGTCTTCATCCATATAGTCAAAGGCCAGCCCTGCGGTTAAACGTGTATTTGGCAGTAAATCCTTACCTGTCCAGCGCAGGTCGGTACCGTAATAATCACGGCTAAAATCAATCACCCCACCTGCATGCCTTGGGTTATTTTGAGGTGCCTGAGGAATCGATTGATATTGTGTGACTTCACGATGTCCCAGATAGGCCATCGCATTAATTTCATGCCGATCATTAATCGGTTTCGACCAAGTTAAACCGGTTTGGGTCTGATTAATCTCTTTACGCACATCATAAACATTTGCGGCATCATTGACTTGTTTAGGATTTTCTTTCCATTGCGCTCGGGTCAAACCCTGAGGATCATCGGCATTAATATCCACATGATTCACAATCCAGTTCAGTTTAGAACCATCATCCAAGTTCCACGTCAGTTTGGCATTGCTGAGAACTTTACGTGCCGCACTGTGTTCACGGTAACCATCAGTATCGAAATAAGAAGAGCTTACGACATAGCTCGGTTCACTGGCTTGATCTACCCCGCCTTGCAAGACAATATCCGCACGACCTTTGTTATTACTCCCCCCCGAGTAGGCTAACTGGATAGAATCACGCCCTTCCCCCTCTTTAGTGGTGGTTAAAATCGTACCGCCAGAAGAATTACCGTAAAGTGATGAAAATGGTCCACCCAAGACTTCAATATGATCTAGACTGCTTAAGTCAATATTCGAGGTTTGCCCCTGACCATCAGGCATGGTTGCTGGAATGCCATCAACATATAAACGTATGCCCCGTACACCAAAAGTTGAACGTGCACCAAAGCCACGCATAGAGATTTGTAAATCTTGTGCGTAATTTTCACGATTATTCAATTGTAAGCCCGGCACACCTTTTAAGGTTTCCGATAGGTTGACCCCTAGATTATTTTGATTGTTTTTTTGGTCAATTCGATACACTGAAGCCGGTGTTTGCAACCAATCTGTATCTGTACGTGTAGCTTCAATTTTTAAGGTAGGCAACAAAACAGGTTCCGTAGAACCTGTTTCAGCATATAGGTTTTGGCAGATACATGCCGTCAGGCAAAGTAAAGTCATATTGATGGGCATCACGTGATATTTACCTTGCATAGGCTGTTCTCTATTTTATATTAGAATAATACTTTAGAGCTTAAACCAAGCACCAAGGCATCGTCTACGTTATTTGTAGCGCCTGGGTTAATCACATATTGAATATTCGGACGAAGCATTAACCATTTGGTTGGGTAATAGCTGTAGTTCAATTCAACATTGTATTCAGCACTGGCATTAAATGCGGCATTATTGATACGGTCATTCACGTGTACACGGTTTACACCCAGACCTAGAATGTCATTGGGTTGAGAATCCAGTAAACCAATATATTTCACACCGATTTGTTGTGAATTATCAACTTTATTGGTGGTACGGTCATGCCAGGTGAAATTGGCAAAGCTATGCAAACCCTGTTTACCTGAACCTGTCGAAGTCAATTGCTGTTCCACAGCCAACCAACCAGCATAGGTACGATCTTCAGCTACTGTACCCTTTTCATATGCGACATCATATTGATTCTTAGCTTCATCAGCCGTGTTATACATTCCACCTACACGGTAGCTCCCCGGCAAACCATTCACAAATGATTTAGGTTGCCAGACCACTTCAACTGGAATCGTTACACCATCAGCATTGTCGGTATCCAAGTTCCAGCCATGACGTTCCAAGGCATTTTCAGGGTTGTATTCATACACACCCACTTGGGTAAATACTTCTGGAGTTACCTGATATTTCACACGACCACCCCATTGTGAAACAGGCGTGTTCATCCAGATATTACCTTGCCATTTACCCATTTGTGCTGCACAAAATGCGGTACTTTGGAAATCACATGCCATCACGTTAAAGTCCATACCCAGACCTAAATGACCAACTTTGACACTTACACCCTGCGCTTTGAAATTCTTTTCAATCGACAATTCGCTTAAACGTGTTTTTTGGTTGCCACGGCCAAAGTTCGCTTGAACATTGGCAAGTTGCGGCACCTCACCCTGTAAATCATCGACTGTGGTACTTTGCCCTTGACGTGCACTCACCGCAGCACGAATGGTTACACCTTCCCAACCGGCAAGTTTTTCCATATCGAAAGTCGAACCTAACCACAATTGGCTTGCTACAGTCGGATCATTATCATTCCCCTCATCACGTCCGCCATCAGCTAAATAGGCAGCATCAGCAGCAATATTGGCATCAAATTTCACCCCTTTCCCAGCCAGTTCGGTACGTTTACCGCTCCAGTCCCCCAATAGATATTGACCATTTGGATCAAAAGCATTTTCAGCGTGAGTGTGTGTCATGGCAACCAACAGCAAGGTCGGTAATAAAGCTAGACTAAATTTTTTCATAAGGAAAATCACAGCAAGGTTCGAGAGACTACAATTCAAATAAATTGTATATATTGTGTGAAAATTACATAATTTTCAGACATTAATCTCATCAATTTTTTTATCATATAAAAAATAAAAAGTTATATATAAAGCAAAACAAATAACAATTAGTTTAATTTAAATTAAATATATTAATATTTTTCAGTGTATTAACTAAAAATATTAAATTTAAAAAATAATTACCACCGTGGAAAATGGCATTTCAAATTATACCAATTGATATATTTCTAACCAATCCTAAAGATAGATATCTATAGGTTAAATCAGATTTTTTGCCTGTTGCCACTCAAAATAAAAACTTGCATTCACTCCCTTGCAACCCGATATTAGCTTTATCTACTCACACTAGAATCCAACATGCCCGAATTACCAGAAGTTGAAACCACCAAAACCAGTTTATTGCCTTTAATTGACCAAAAAGTGATTTCTGTTCAAGTCCGTGAATCCCGTTTACGTTGGCCTATTCCTGACGATATTGAAAAACTGAAAGGGCAAAAATTATTAAAACTCACCCGACGTTCTAAATATATTTTGGCGGAGTTTGAGCACGACAGCATGTTATGGCATTTAGGCATGTCGGGCAGTTTTCGTCTTTGTGATGCCAACACAGAATTGCGCAAGCATGATCATTTGATCATTCAGTTTGAAGATGTAGAATTGCGTTATCACGATCCGCGCCGTTTCGGCTGTATTTTATGGTTGGATTCCAACTCGCAAAGCAAGCTGATTGATACTTTAGGACCAGAACCCCTAAGTGAGGCCTTCAATGCTGAATATTTAGCAGAAAAATTTAAAAAGAAAAATGTCGGCGCCAAAGTGGCGATTATGGATAATCATATCGTGGTCGGTGTTGGAAATATCTATGCCACTGAAAGCCTGTTCAATTTAGGCATTCACCCTGCTCAGCCAGCATCAAGTTTAACCCGTGATCAAATTGAAAAGTTCGTGATTGAAGTTAAACGGATTTTAAAACAGGCGATTGATTTAGGTGGCTCTACCTTGCGTGACTATAGTAATGCGATGGGTGAAAATGGTTATTTCCAACAAACCCTGTTGGCTTATGGCCGTGCTGGCGAGATGTGCGTAAACTGCGAAACTACTTTGGAAAATTTAAAGCTTGGACAACGCGCTAGTGTATTTTGTCCACAGTGTCAGCCTTTAAAAAAAGTTAAAATAGCGACCAAGACTCCATCTAAAGAGAATAAAGCATGAAATCTGCCATCGTCCGTCATATTTTAGTCAAAGATAAAGAACTGGCTGAACAGCTGAAAAATAAAATTAAAGCCGGTGCAGATTTTGCGAAAATTGCTAAACAGCATTCCACCTGTCCATCCGGTAAAAAAGGCGGTGAACTCGGTGATATTAAAAAAGGACAGTTGGTGGGCTCGATTGATAAAGCTGTATTTACGTTGGCTGAGCGTGAATTGCACGGCCCGATCAAAAGTCAGTTTGGCTGGCATTTATTGGAAATTAAATTTCGGATGGATTAGTAATCTTTGTTGCTCCTTCCTCCTTTTAGGAGGTGAGGAATATATTCCGCAAGGGGATGGATATAATTTAAATAAATTCATATAGATTACATTTAACCTCTCCCTAGCCCTCACTTGCGCTGCGTTTTAAAGCAGTACTTTAAAACTTGCTCAGGAGAGGGAATAAATAAGGCATAAAAAACGGCACCTCAAGATGCCGTTTTTTATTTACTTGAAATTACAGTTGTGGACGTTTTTTCAATTCATCACGAATTTCACGTAATAATGCAACATCTTCAGGAGTCGCTGCTGGAACTGCTTCTTCAGTTTTACGGATACGGTTCAATACTTTAACCATTAAGAACACAACCCATGCTAAAATCAGGAAGTTTAAGAGTACGGTTAAAAAGTTACCGTAAGTCAGTACGTTTACACCCGCCTTAGTTAAGGCATCTAAAGATTGTAAATTATCGGGATTCTTTCCTAATACAAAGAATTTCTGTGTGAAATCCACGCCACCACCGGTGATCACAGTGATTAAAGGCATAATAATGTCTTTAACCAATGAATCAATGATTTTACCAAAAGCACCACCAATGATGACACCAATTGCTAAATCCATCATATTGCCTTTAATGGCAAATTCTTTAAATTCTTGAACAATACTCATATCTTTTCTCCAGTTTATCTTTAAAGCATTCTTTATTAATATATTTTGAGAACTGTCTGATCCGGTAATGCATTTATAACAGCTCATAATTCCCTTTAATTTACTCGGAATTATGTATGTTGAATATATTGGATTGCTAATTGTAAACAAAAAAAATGCTATCAACGAATTGATAGCATTTTTTCAATCATTTAAATCAGTTCAAACTGATTAAATCATTATTTACCAGAACGGTTACGTTTACGTTCGTTCTCAGTCAAGTAACGCTTACGGATACGAATTGACTTAGGAGTTACTTCAACTAATTCATCATCTTCAATGAATTCAAGTGCTTGTTCAAGCGTGTATTCTACAGCAGGAACTAGAGTTAACGCTTCATCAGTACCAGATGCACGTACGTTTGTTAACTGTTTCGCTTTAGTTGGGTTAACTGTCATGTCGTCAGAACGTGAGTTAATACCAATGATCATACCTTCGTAAACTTCTAACTGAGGTTTAGCGAATAGACGACCACGGTCTTGCAGTGTGAACAACGCATAGCCAAGGCAAGTACCTTGAACCATAGAAATCAACACACCGTTTTGACGTTTCGCAACAGTACCTTGTTTCATTGGACCGTAATGCGAGAAGCTAGACGTCATGATACCCGTACCAGAAGTCATCGTTAAGAATTCTGAACGGAAACCAATCAAACCGCGTGAAGGAACAGTTGCTTCAATACGGATACGGCCTTTACCGTCAACTTCCATATTGGTCATTTCGCCTTTACGGTGACCCATTTGTTCCATCACAGCACCTTGATGCTGTTCTTCAACGTCAAATGTTACGTTTTCATACGGTTCTTGTTTTACACCGTCAACTTCTTTCAAGATTACTTGAGGACGAGATACACCCATCTCGAAGCCTTCACGACGCATGTTTTCAATAAGAACTGAAAGGTGAAGTTCACCACGACCAGAAACTTTGAAACGGTCTGGAGAATCAGTATCTTCAACACGTAAAGCTACGTTGTGAATCAATTCACGGTCTAAACGTTCACGAATGTTACGTGAAGTTACGAATTTACCTTCTTTACCAGCAAACGGTGAGTTGTTTACCTGGAATGTCATCGTTACTGTAGGTTCGTCTACAGACAATGGCGGTAAAGCTTCAACAGCTTTTGGATCACAAATGGTGTCAGAAATGTTAAGTGCATCGATACCTGTTACACAAACGATGTCACCAGCATTTGCTTCTTCAACATCAACGCGATCTAGACCATGGTAACCCATGATTTTTAAGATACGACCATTACGTGTTTTACCGTCTTTGTCGATCACAGTAACAGGCGTGTTTAATTTCACAGAACCACGTTGAATACGACCAACACCGATAACACCTACGAAGCTGTTATAGTCAAGTGAAGACACTTGCATTTGGAATGGACCGTCAACGTCAACTGCTGGTGGTTCAACGATGTCTACGATTGTTTGGAACAATGGAGTCATGTCGTCAGCAAGTTCTTCTGGAGAAGGACCAGCAACACCACGAAGACCAGATGCATAAACAATTGGGAAGTCTAACTGTTCGTCAGTACCACCAAGGTTGTCGAACAAGTCGAATACTTGGTCAATTACCCAATCAGGACGCGCGCTTGGCTTGTCAACTTTATTGATAATCACGATTGGTTTCAAACCACGTGCGAACGCTTTTTGCGTTACGAAACGAGTTTGTGGCATTGGACCTTCTTGTGAATCGACAAGAAGCAATACACAGTCAACCATCGACATTACCCGTTCAACTTCACCACCGAAGTCGGCGTGTCCCGGGGTGTCCACGATGTTAATGCGGTATTCAGTGTTTGTACGAGCATCAGTCCATTTAATTGCAGTGTTTTTTGCAAGAATGGTAATACCACGTTCAGACTCGATAGCGCCCGAATCCATGACACGTTCGATCTCGCCCGCGCGATCGCCAAGAGCACCTGATTGCTGTAAAAGTTTGTCTACAAGAGTCGTTTTACCATGATCGACGTGCGCAATAATGGCAATGTTACGGAGAGTTTTAATATCTGACATGTATAATTCGATACGTATTAAATTTGAGGGCAAATTATACAGAAAAATACAAAGTTTTAGTAGTGACAGTTCATTCACAGTTACAAGTTTTTTTGACAAATCACGCTTTTTTTCATTTGTAATGTCCTGTAACTCGATTAGAATAACGGCAAATTGCTGCTGTACCTTCTTACATGTCTGATTTAAATAACTCTCCCGAGCAACAAGAGCGCCTTGATTTGGTCTATGGATTGAACGATCGTCCTCAACCCTTCATCGCTTTTTTAGCTGCACTGCAACATTTACTTGCAATTATTGTCCCGATTGTCACACCTGGTTTGCTGATTTGTTTAGCCCTCGGTGTTTCAAAACAAGACACCAATATGATTCTTTCAATGTCATTGGTGATCTCGGGTATTGCCACCTTTCTACAATGTAAAAAAGTCGGTCCTTTTGGTGCAGGCTTGCTGATTGTTCAAGGCACCAGCTTCAACTTTATTGGTCCAATTATTGGTATTGGTTCAGCAATGGTCGCTGCGGGCACCCCTGTTGAAGCGGTAATGGCCTCTATTTTTGGGGTGGTGATTGCAGGTTCATTTATTGAAATGGGTGTTTCACGCATTTTACCATGGGTGAAAATGCTGATTACTCCACTGGTTACAGGTATTGTTGTACTGCTTATTGGTTTGACCTTAATTAAAGAAGGTCTGATTAGTATGGGTGGTGGTTATCAGGCCATGGGCGATAAAACCTTTGCCAATGCCGATAACCTGATCATGTCATGTACCGTACTGGCGATCATTATTATTTTGAATCGTGTACGTATTACCTGGGTAAAAAGCTCGGCGATTCTGATTGCTTTAATTATTGGCTATACGCTTGCCGGTTTTATGGGGCATCTGGATTTCTCGGGCTTGAAAGATGCACCGATTGTTCAGATTCCAACCCCAATGCACTTTGGTTTAAGTTTCTCTTGGAGCTTATTTATTCCAATGGCCTTTATTTACCTGGTGACTTCTTTAGAAGCGATTGGTGATATCACCGCAACTTCTAAAATTTCAAACCAACCGGTAGACGGTCCGAAATGGATGGAACGTATTAAAGGTGGTGTACTTGTAAATGGTGCGAATTCATTCTTAGCGGGTATTTTTAACACTTTCCCAAGTTCTGTATTTGCACAAAATAACGGTGTGATTCAACTGACTGGTGTAGCCAGCCGTTATGTGGGTATCTGGATTGCCGCATTATTGGTGATTCTTGGCTTGCTTCCTGCTGTTGCCGGCGTCATTCAAGCAGTTCCTCAAGCCGTTCTGGGTGGTGCTGTTATGGTGATGTTCGGTGCTGTTGCAGCTTCGGGCATTAACATCCTTTCAGGGGTGCAATTAGACCGTCGTGCATTATTGATTATTGCAATCTCGCTTGCACTGGGTTTAGGTGTTGCACAAGTGCCACAAATTCTTGAACACCTCCCTGAATTATTCCGCAACATCTTCAGTTCTGGTGTTGCGACTGGTGGTATTGCAGCATTGTTATTAAATATTATTCTTCCTGAATCGAAGAAATAATTTCATTTCAGCATCAATTCTGCCCAGCATTGTCTGGGCAGAATTTTTCAATGGCGAGATAAAAAATGGATCCAAGAAGTGAAGTTGTCATTCGACAGCATGAATATCTTTCTGGACGTGTGTTGCTTGTTAATGCACCGACGGATGACTTACTTTCCAATTTAGAGAAAGACATCACTCCATGTTTGTGGACATGGAATTATAATGAATTTCAATATTTTCAGTCGCAACAAGCCCATGTACATTTTGGTGTCGACCTTCCTGAAGGCAGCTTTGATCAAGCAATCATTTTTGTGCCTAAATCAAAAGAATTATTAAATTACATCTTACATAATGTCGTAAGCTGTTTAGGTCTAGGTGCTTCAATCTTCCTGGTGGGTGAAAAGAAAGCCGGTGTCGAACGTGCAGCCAAGCAATTACAGCCTTATGGCAAAGCACTCAAACTCGACAGTGCACGTCATTGCCAAATGTGGCAAGTCACCATTGACTCTACCGTGACTGCAAAAGCTTTGGCAGATTGGGCGCAGCAATATACCGTAGCGACACCTAACGGTGATTTAACCATTTGTGCACTTCCGGGTGTATTTAGTCAAAATCGTTTAGATGTGGGTACAGCCGTATTCTTGCCTTTTTTATCACAAGTGACTTCAGGTAAAATTGCCGACTTTGGCTGTGGTGCCGGGGTAATCAGTGCTTATCTCGCCAAACTGAATCCGAAAAATCGAATTTTTGCGATGGATGTTGATGCATTTGCTTTGGCTTCTACCCGAATGACCTTTGAAAAAAATAGTCTTTCGCCAGAGCAACTTGAAATTACCGCAGTGACGGGTATTGAAGATGCGCCGCTATTTTTACATGCCATCGTCAGCAATCCGCCTTTCCATCAGGGCATCCATACCGATTACAACGCCAGTGAAAGCTTATGTAAAACTTCACGACGTCATTTAAAATCGGGCGGTGAATTGTGGATTGTGGCAAACCGCTTTCTGAATTATCCATTATTAATTGAGCAGAATTTTGGTCAGTGTACGACTAAAGCAGACCAACAAGGCTTTAAAGTGTTGTTCGCCAACACGAAAAAAAATGTTAAGGAACAATGATGAGCGAAACAGATCAACCTCACCTACAGCGTAAGCTTGGTGCTCGCCATCTGAATATGATCGCCATTGGTGGTTCCATCGGTACAGGTTTATTCTTGGCTTCTGGTGCAACCATTGCCAATGCAGGTCCCGGTGGCGCATTGCTGGCTTATGCTCTTATTGGTTTAATGATTTATTTCTTAATGACGAGTTTGGGCGAACTTGCCACACATAACCCCACTTCAGGTGCATTTTTCACCTATGGGACTAAATATGTGGAAGGTGGTTTTGGATTCGCCTTAGGCTGGAATTATTGGTACAACTGGGCCATTACCGTGGCTTTTGAACTGGTTGCCGTACAGTTTATTATGAAGTTCTGGTTCCCCGATATTCCAGGTTTCTACTGGAGTGCCATTTTCCTGACCATTATTTTTGCTATTAATGCCCTGACCGTCAAAGGCTTTGGTGAAACTGAATTTTTATTCTCTCTTGTCAAAGTAGTTGCGATTATTGTCTTTATCATTATTGGTATTACCATGATTGCGAAAATCATGCTGACCCCGAATATGGTGACCTTTGCCAACTGGACCAAAGGTGATGCACCTTTCGTGGGCGGCTTACAAGCGATGATTGGCGTTGCGATGATTGCCGGATTCTCGTTTCAGGGAACTGAGATGGTTGGGGTTGCCGCAGGTGAATCCAAAGATCCGAAGAAAACCATTCCAGTTGCCATTAAGCAAATTTTCTGGCGTATTTTATTGTTCTATGTGGTGTGTATTTTTATCATCGGTACATTAGTTGCCTATGATGATCCTCGTCTTTTACAAGCTGCTGCAAGCGACAACATTACCCTTTCACCATTTACATTGTTGTATGAAAAAGCAGGTTTTGCTTTTGCTGCAAGTTTAATGAATGCGGTGATCCTGACGGCTATTTTGTCTGCAGGTAACTCAGGCATGTATTCATCCACCCGTATGCTATTTGATATGGCACGTCAGGGACGCGCACCAAAATGGTTTGCAAAACTTGACTCGCGTGGCGTACCGATGAATGCGCTTTACGCCACCACTGCAATTGCCGCACTTTGCTTTTTAACCACATTTATTGGCGAACAAGAAGTTTTTAACTGGTTACTGAATATGTCAGGAATGTGTGGCTTTATTGTTTGGTTAGGTATTGCCATTTCACACTATCGTTTCCGTAAAGGCTATTTAGCACAAGGCTATAAACTCGAAGATTTAGCTTATACAGCCAAATTCTTCCCCTTTGCACCATGGTTTGCTTTTATCCTTTGCTCGATCATTATTCTAGGTCAGAACTATGAAGCACTGATTGGTGGAAAAATTGATTGGTTAGGTTTACTTTCAACCTATATCAGTATTCCGTTATTTCTTGCGATCTGGTTAGGGTATAAATGGAAATATAAAACCAAACTTATTCCATATAAAGAAATGGATGTTCAACCTATGAACGTAGAACGTGATTAAGCTTCAATTCTATTTAAATAAAAAAACAGCCTTCGGGCTGTTTTTTTTATTCCTATAATAATGAATCTTCTGCAAAAAATTGTTTTAAAGCAAAACTAACTTCATTTTTATGGGTGGTACATAAACCATGCGGCGCCCCTTTAATTTGCTCTTCCACTCCATGCTTTAAAAGCTTTACCGCCTGCTGACTACAAATTTCGGGTGGTACAATTTCATCTGCGGTTCCATAAAGCACCAAAGTCGGCACAGTGAGCTGTTTTAAATCTTCACGTAAATCTGTTTCGGAAAAAGCCTCTATACAATCATAATGTGCTTTGATTGAACCTTGCATAGCAATACGCCAAAAATTTTGCACCACACCTTCAGAGTTTTTGTTGAGCAATTTGTCGTAACCATAAAATTTTTTAGCAAAATCCAGATAAAAATCAGCTCTGTTATCCAATAAATTTGCGCGCATTTCATCAAATACTTCTGGATCAACTCCGTCTGGATAATCATCTCGCTTAATCATTAACGGAGTCACAGCCGCAATCAACGCAAGTTTAGTAACCTTCTGCTGTCCATATTTTGCAGTATAACGTGTGACTACCGCCCCACCCGTGGAATGCCCGACCAATGCAAAACTATCCAAATTTAAATGTTCAACCAATTGATGTAAATCTTCTGCATATTGATCAATGCTATGACCAGCCCAAGGTTGACTGGACCTTCCATGTCCACGCCGATCAAATGCAATAACTCGATAGCCATGCTCCGCTAAAAATAACATTTGGTCTTCAAAAGCATCACTCGATAAAGGCCATCCATGTGAAAAGACAACTACAGCACCACTACCCCAATCTTTATAATAAATTGAGGTACCATCTTTGGTCGTTAACATCTGGCTCATTGTTTTACCCTCTTTTTATTGTGTAGGGTGTTTATTAGAACAAGATAAAAATGAAACAGTGTATTAAACAAGTTATGCTTATGTAGCGAACATAAAAAAGCAGCCCTAAGGCTGCTTTTTTAGATTAGATCAATAATTAATTATTGAGCTTGAGTTGGTTCTGCAACAACTGTACGGCTACCAGAAATTGTCGCGAATACACGACGGTTCATAGCACGGCCTTCTTTAGTGTTGTTGTCAGCAATCGGTTGATCCCAAGCGAAACCTTGAGTAGACAAACGAGCTGGATCTACATTGTATTCATTTACAAGTGAAGATTTAACAGAGTTAGCACGAGCTAAAGATAAACGTTCGTTCAATGCACGTGGACCAGTGTTATCTGTGTGACCTTCGATGCGAGCAGTAGCGTTTGGATATTCAACTAACTTCTCAGCAACTTTAGCAATTTCTGGTTTGTATTGATCTTTGATGTTTGATTTGTTTGTATCAAAGAACACACGAAGTTCCATGTTAAGGTCTTCAGTCAACTCTTGTGGAGCTGGTTGAACTGGAGCTACAGGTTCAACTGGAGCAACTTCAACTACAGGAGCAGCTGGTTTCAAGTGACCACCAAGAACGACATTAAGACCAGCTAAAGCTGTGTAGTTCCAGAAATCTTCATCGATGTTGTAAGTAGCACGAGCTTCAGTACGTAGAGATAAAGCATCATTTAAGCGCCAGAAAGCACCAAGACCAGCATTACCTAAAGTACCTTCTTCAGACTCACCATCCGCAATTGAACCTGTAGCTTTATATTTGTAATGACCAGCACCTAAAAGTACATATGGCTTGATTTTGCTATCGTAATTTTTAGTGATCAAATCAGAAGTAGCATAGAAGTTACCATTGATTTGAGTTTGTTTATACTCTGCACCTGCAGGTACACCAAGGCCTTCTACATCACCTTTCACTTGGTTATATTCAGCTTCAAAACCTAACCAAGGCGTTAATTCAACACCAAGCGCAGCACCAACGAATAAATCGTCTTGTAGCTCACCATCAGCAGAGTCCATCAAGTGGTCTTTAGCGCCATTGTTGTGTTGAGTATCTTGCCATGTATAACCGACCATTAATGGAGTAACAGTTACGCCAGCGTTTGCAGCAGCTAAAGGTGCAGCAACGAGCATTGCTAAAGCAATACGACTCATTTTCATGGATTTATCCTCCAGAGATAACAATTGTTGTTCAAGTTCAAGCTTAAAGTTTTTGACCACCCTGAGATAGGCTTTTTTATACCCCAGTTTTATTCTAAAGCTAGTCACTTTGAATCATACAAACACTTTATTTTTTTTCCAAGTGCTTGATAACTTTAATCAAGTAAATTATTGACAAAATTACTTACAATTTCCGTTGTAATTCGGTAATTTTTTACTCAATTTATTCTTGTGAATAGCTTATTGTCACTTGCAAATTATTTTAACAGCTTTCTTAAAAGTTGAGTAATAAATATTAATTTTAAAAAAACTATTAAAAAACAAAATATTAATAACACAAAAAACTAAAAAAAATACATTACAAGGTTAATTTAATGATTTCCAAACAAAAAACGGGTTTTACACTCATTGAGCTCATTGTTACGCTTGCTATTTTAGCGATTATTGCTTCCATAGCCTTACCTTATTTTCATGAAACAAGGGCTAAACAAGAAATCAAAAAAATTACCCATACACTGGTTTCAAGTATTCAATTGGCAAAATCACATGCTGCTATACACCACACCAATGTTGTTATTTGTCCCAGTCCAAATAAAGTAAATTGCCAGGCAAGCCATTGGAATTCAGGTTTTATTGTCTTTTTAGATACAAATAAAAACAGGCAGGCAGATACTGATGAAAAAATTATCTCTACAGAAGCAACTGAGCTGAAATATGGAAATTTAGATTGGAGAGGTACTTTGAGTATTCCCAGCTTAACTTTTCAAGCTGAAAATGGGCTTCCGAATGGATCAAATGGCAGTTTCTATTATTGCTCTATTTACCAACAACCTCATTATAAGATTGTTCTTAGTCGTATGGGACATACCCGTATTGAGAATCCACTTAGCTGCTAAAAACTTATCAGTCTAAAGGTGGAGAACAAACAGACTTTATTCCTGTTGATTTTTCAATATACTGCTTATGTTTGGAAAATAATCCACTAAAAAGTAAATCTCGGAGAGAAAAAAATGACAGACATCGTAATTGTAAATGGCGCACGTACAGCTATGGGCGGTTTTCAAGGTAGCTTAGCGGATGTAACAGCACCTGAACTTGGTGCAACTTCAATTAAAGAAGCCATTGCTCGTGCAGGATTACAACCAACCGATGTCGAAGAAGTCATTATGGGCTGCGTACTCCCTGCCGGTTTAAAGCAAGGACCTGCACGTCAGGCAATGCGTCAAGCAGGTCTGCCTGATTCAACTGGCGCAGTCACCATCAACAAACTTTGTGGTTCAGGCATGAAAGCCGTGATGCAAGCTGCCGATATGATTAAAGCAGGTTCTGCTGAAATTGTGGTTGCAGGCGGTATGGAATCAATGAGCAATGCACCTTATATATTGACCAAAGCACGTGCAGGTTACCGCATGGGCCATGGTGATGTGAAAGATCACATGTTTCTAGATGGCCTTGAAGATGCTGAAACAGGCCGCCTCATGGGTTCTTTTGCACAAGATATGGCAAATACACGTGGCTATACACGTGAACAAATGGATGACTTTGCCATTCGTTCATTAAAACGTGCACAAACTGCCGTCAATGAAGGTTACTTTGCTGATGAAATCGTACCTGTGACGGTGAAAACGCGTAAAGGCGATGTGGTCGTTGATAAAGATGAACAACCATTCAATGCAAATATCGAAAAGATTCCAACACTTCGTCCTGCTTTTGCGAAAGACGGTACGATTACTGCCGCTAATGCCAGCTCTATTTCTGATGGTGCATCTGCACTTGTACTTACTTCAGCAGATAATGCAACCACAAAAGGTTTAAAACCTTTGGCGAAAATTGTGGCTTATGCATCAAATTCACAACATCCTTCTGAATTTACTATTGCACCTGTTGGCGCAATCCAAAAAGTGTTAAACAAAACCGGTTGGAATGCACAAGATGTTGACCTTTGGGAAATCAATGAAGCATTTGCCATGGTGACCATGTGCCCTATGGATGATTTCAAACTAGATCCAGAAAAAGTGAATATTAATGGCGGTGCTTGTGCACTCGGTCATCCAGTAGGTTCAACAGGCTCACGTATTATCCTGACATTAATCCATGCCCTTAAGCGTACGGGTGGTAAAAAAGGGATTGCTGTACTGTGTATCGGTGGTGGTGAAGCGACTGCTGTGGCGATTGAATTACTTTAATTTACTGTTTTAACTTTCTCTCCCTAAATGATATTTAAAGCAATGCTTTAAATTGAAATGCAAGAGAGAGGCTTTTGCAATCCTCCCCTAGCCCCTCCTTTTTCAAGGAGGGGCATAAAAAATCCCTCAAAAGAGGGATTTTTTATGCTTACATTTTTATAAGCTTTCTTCACGTAAAAATTAAATAAAGCTGGTTAGATTAAATGAAGTAGAAAAAAAGGAGTTCTCTCATGCAACTCAATCACTACCTCAATTTCCAAGGTGAAACTGAAGCTGCCTTTAACTTTTATAAATCAGTTTTTGGAGGCGAGTTTTCAAATCTGACCCGTTATGGTGAAATGCCACCTGCAGAAGGCATCACGCTATCTGAAACAGATAAAAATCTAATTCTTCATGTTTCGCTACCCATCAATGAATATACAGAACTGATGGCATCCGATACCAATGATCAATTCTGCGCACAAACCAATACGGTTTTTACTAAAGGTAATAATCACTATATTTCAATTAATCTCAACGCCAATGAACAAGCGGAAGCACAACGTTTATTTGAGACTTTATCTGTGAATGGACAAATTGAAATGCCCTTAGAAAAAACCTTTTGGGGCGCACTATATGGGGCTTTTACCGATCAGTTTGGAATTAAATGGATGATCAATTGTCAACTAGAAGCAATGTAATATTTTCTTTACAGACAAAAAAAGCCGGAATCAATCCAGCTTTTTTACAGCAACTTAATTAAGATTAAGCACCTGTTTGATAACTTGCCTGAGCAACCGCAGTAGAGGCTTGATACGGATGTTTAAAATCATTTAAACCCGCAGCCGCTTCCTGAATATCTTTACCCTCTTTAATCACGAAAGTATCGAAGCCTGAACGTTTTAAATAGTTCAAGACATCTTTAAAGATATCACCTGTCGCACGAAGCTCGCCTTGATAACCTTGACGGCGTAACAATGCTGCAAATGAATAACCGCGACCATCATTAAAACCTGCAAACTCAATAAAGATTGCATCAAGCTGATCTAGCGGGAATTCATTGACTTCAGGAGAAGCATCAACAGTAATATATAAAGCTTTTTTACCTTGTACATTTTCCAATCGATCAAGCTGCTCTACAGTCAGAACAACATCACCTTGCGGTAAAATACCATCTTCACCCATCAATTGATAAGTGTTGTCTGCAATTGTGCCATCTTTAGAGAGCACTGGTAGTGCGGTATTAAGCATATGCACGCTCCTTGAATGGTTGAATGCCAACACGACGGTAGGTTTCGATAAACTCTTCACCTTCAGTACGCAAATCAAGATAAGTATTTAAAATTTCTTCAACAACGTCAGGTACACGATCTGCCGCAAATGATGGTCCCAAGATGTCACCAATTGAAGCATCATGATCGGCATTACCACCTAAAGTAATTTGGTAGAATTCAGTGCCTTTTTTATCGACACCTAAAATACCAATATTACCGACATGGTGATGACCACAAGCATTCATACAACCTGAAATGTTCAAGTCCATGTGACCCAAGTTGTACACAGTATCCAGATCATCAAAACGGCGAGAGATCGCTTCAGAAATTGGAATCGATTTCGCATTCGCAAGCGAGCAGAAATCACCGCCTGGGCAGCAAATAATGTCGGTCAAGAAACCGATATGCGCACGTGCAAGGTTGTTTTGTTCAAGAATTTGCCACAATTCAAACAAGTCTTTTTGAGGAACATCGACCAGTGAAATATTTTGTTCGTGGGTGGTACGAAGTTCACCGAAAGTATATTTGTCTGCCAAATCAGCAATCAAGTTCATTTCTTCAACGGTCATATCACCTGGTGCAATACCGGCACGTTTAAGCGAAATCGTTACAATACGATAGCCTTTCACTTTATGTGCATTGGTGTTGATGTTGAACCATTGCTTGAATTTTGGATGTGCAGCAAACTGTTCAGCGAAGTCTTGATCTGCATAATCTTGATAATCAAATGGCGTAAATTCTTCATCCAGTTTTTTCAAGATTTCAGGCTGAATTTTCAAGGTCTGAATAGTATGGGCAAATTCAGCTTCAACTTTTTCAGCAAATACTGCAGGCGTTAAAGCTTTTACTAAAATTTTAATCCGTGCTTTATATTTGTTGTCACGGCGACCGTGCAAGTTATAGACACGAAGGACTGCTTCAAGATAAGCAATTAAATCTTCACGTGGTAAGAATTCACGGATAAAGCTGCCAATCACTGGGGTACGACCTAAGCCGCCACCGACTTTAATTTTATAGCCGATCTCGCCTGCTTCATTTTTCACGATATACACACCGATATCATGGAATGAAACCGCTGCACGGTCTGTTTCAGCCAATGCAGACACCGCAATTTTAAATTTACGCGGCAAGAAAGCAAATTCAGGATGGAACGTTGACCATTGACGAATCAATTCACAGGTCGGACGCGGGTCAGCAATTTCACCTGCAACCACACCTGCATATTGGTCAGTTGTGGTATTACGAATGCAGTTACCCGATGTTTGAATGGCATGCATTTGAACTGTTGCCAGTTCTGCCAACATGTCAGGCACATTTTCTAGTGCAGGCCAGTTAAACTGAATGTTTTGACGTGTTGATACATGTGCATAACCACGGTCATATTCTTTTGCCAAATCCGAAATTTTACGAAGTTGGTTAGAATTCATCAGACCATAAGGCACTGCAATACGTAACATTGGCGCATAGCGTTGAACGTATAAACCATTTTGCAGACGTAGCGGACGGTATTCATCTTCCGTCAATTTACCCGCTAAATAACGTTCCGTTTGGTCACGGAACTGTGCAACACGTTCATTGATCAGTTGCTGATCGAAATCAGTATATAAATACATGGCGTACAGCTAGTAGGTTCATTATAACGGCTGACAGCATAACGAGATTTAAACTATCAACAAAATGCGTTTTTTACATATTTAATAGCGGTTTTATTGATAAGCATGTCGAGATTTCACGGATATAGCGAGTTACAGCAAAATCATGCGGCTTTTAATCAGATTTGATGTTGTTTTCATTTGTTTATCACTATTTTTCATATAAAGAATAAATGTGAAAATCTAAGTGAATAAACTCCTCTACTTTTTATATTTAAAAATGATTAAATTTACCCAATACAAAAGCCTGACGAATCAGGCTTTTTTAATTTTAAGGATTATTTCTTTTGCTCTGGTAAAGCATACGCTACTAAATAGTCACCCATTTTAGTACCGAATGAACCATGACCACCGGCCATAATCACAACATACTGTTTACCATTGGCTTCATAAGTCATCGGTGTTGCTTGACCACCCGCAGGTAGACGACCTTCCCACAACAAATCACCGTTTGTTACGTTATAAGCACGTAGATAGTTATCTTGCGTACCCCCCACAAATATCACGTTACCCGCTGTAGAAATTGAACCACCTAGACCAGGAACACCAATTTTAACTGCTGGTAATTGGAACAATTTAGGTAAGCTGTCACGGATTGTACCGATACGTTTTTTCCAAACTACTTCATGCGTATTGAGATCAACACCCACTACAAAGCCCCAACTCGGTTGTTTACAAGGTAAACCAAATGGTGACAAGAAGGCTTTGATTTCTACACCGTAAGGCACACCGTACATCGGTTGAACACCCGCTTCAGTACCTGCACCTTTAGCCGTTTGTTTACGGTTTGGATCTTCAGGGATCAGTCTAGACACAAATGGCAAACCGATTGGGTTCATTACTGCAACCTGACGGTCCTGGTTAACAGACATACCGCCCCATTCAAACACGCCCAAGTTGCCGGGGAAGACCAAAGTACCGTTTTCAGAAGGTGGCGTATAAATGCCATCATAGTTCAATGATTTAAAGTAAACACGACACATCAATAGGTCAAACATGGTTGCGCCCCACATTTGCTTATCCGTCAATTTTTCTTTTGGTGCAAGGTCAAAATCAGAGAACGGTTGAGTTTTAGAGTAGAACTCGCCCTTGGTTTGTGGACCACGTTTGACTGTTTGAGGTACTGGTTTTTCCGTGATTGGAACAATCGCTTCACCGGTACGACGATCTAACACAAACGCATTCCCTGTTTTAGTCAACACATAGATTGCAGGCACAATATTGCCCGATTTATCCTTGATGTCAGCTAAAGAAGGTTGTGACGGTACATCCATATCCCACAAATCATGATGGGTGGTTTGGAAGTTCCAGACCAATTTACCTGTGGATGCATTCAATGCAAGCATGGAGTTTGCATAACGCTCATCAAGTTCAGTACGGTGACCACCGAAGATATCCGGAGTACCTACACCAGTTGGCACATATACGATGTTTAATTTTTCATCATAAGCCAGTGGTGCCCAAGCATTTGGCGAGTTGTGAACAAATTTTTGACCTGGAGCAGGCATCAGATTTGGATCTGCTGCACCAGTGTCAAATACCCAAAGTAGTTTACCTGTATTTACATCATAGCCACGGATCACACCTGAAGGTTCTTCAGTAGAGTAGTTATCTGTGGTAGAACCACCAATAATGATGGTCGTACCAGTAATGACTGGAGGTGATGTTGGGATGTAACCGCCGGAATACGGGAATGGCATGTCTTTTTGCAGATCAACTTCACCATTTTTACCGAAGTCAGTACAACGTTGACCATTGTCCGCATTGATTGCAACTAGCCGACCATCATTCACAGGCAAGATTACTTTACGAGGGCAAAGTTCAGAACTAGAACGTTTGCTTTCTAAACTTTTTGCAAACTGTACAGTATTACCCGCATCATAATAAGAAACACCACGACAGGTTAAATGCTGAAACGTATTGTCTGCTTTTAACTTAGGATCGAAGCTCCATTTTTCCTTACCCATCGCCGGATCAAGCGCGATAAGCCGTTGATGTGTGGTACACATAAACATGTTATTGCCGACTTTGATTGGCGTTACTTGGTTTGTGGTTTCGCCTGAGTCATTCTCAGTTTTCATTTCGCCAGTACGGAACGTCCAGGCGACTTGTAAATCTTTAACGTTGGCGCTGTTAATCCGGTTTAAAGGAGAATAACGTACACCCGCTTGAGTACGACCATAAGCAGGCCAATCTTCAGCTGCTACACCAGTAATGGCTTGCGCCTGTTTAGGCTGCGCAGTTTTAATTTCACCATTAATTTCTTGCGGGTCGTTAAAAATTGCATAGATCATGACCACAATGGCAATGATCAAAGTACCAGACAATGCAATTTTAGCTGTTTTCGCCTCACTGATTCCGCGAGAAACCGCAGGAATCAATAACCATAAACCCAGTAAACCCAAGATATCGAAACGTGGTGCAAGTGCCCAGAAGTCAGTACCTGCTTCCCAAACACCCCAGATGATAGTACCCAGCATTAATATGGCATACACAAAAAATGCTTTAGAATCCAATTTCTTTAGAAGAACCGCTGTTGCCAACAACAATAAACCGGCAACGATGTAATAAATTGAACCGCCTAGTACCGCTAGCCAGATACCGCCTATCAGCAGGATCAACGCAAATATCGCCAAAATAATGACGCTAAATGTACGCATTCCTGTTCCTGTAGATGGATTATTCATATCAACCACCTTAATCTTTGATTTTCAGTAGGGTTAATCAAAAGGATTCGTCATAACCCTTCTGATTAACCGTATGTACATCAGCTACAAAAACGAGTCTCTCTAAAAAAAATGAGAGGTAATCACCGCTGACTACCTCTCTACGTTTTAAGTCTCTAAATAAACCTTAAAATGCTGTCTGGAACTTGAGACCACCCACCCAAGCATTTTCGCCGTTCTTATACGCACCGACATGGCGAGTATATTGAACATTTGGACGGATCGTTAACCAATTGGTTACATGTAAACCATAGTAAAGCTCTGCATCATATTCTTCGCTACGGCCATCATTCAGATCATCATTCATGTTGATGCGCGCAACACCGAAAGCAATTTCATCTTTAGGGCGTGAATCCATCGCGCCTTTATAAACCAGCCCGATGTTTTGCATATCACTCACATTGTTGGTTTCTGAATCATGAACAGTCGCATTGATAAAACCAGATAAACCACGAGATACATCAGCTTGATGCACAGTCAATTGTTGCTTCGCAACAATCCAGCCGCCTTGATGATGATCTTTTTGATCTTGATTGCTAATCACTGCAGCATCAGCTGTGCTGTAGTAATAACCGGCACGGTATTCACCCGGCAGTTTTTGTTCACCCAGTTTCGGTGTCCAAACCACTTCTGCAGGAATAATCGCACCTTTAGAACCATCAGTGCTGAGATTAAAGCCTTTGCCGCGTTCTAAATTTTCCGGGTTGTATTCGTACACGCCCACCTGTGCATAAAGCTCTGGAATGACGTTATATTTCACACGTGCAGCCCACTGGCTTACAGGCCAGTCGTACCACTGATCACCGACCCAGTTACCCACTTGTGAACCACAAAGTACCAGGTTCTGGAAATCACAGTAAAAACTATTGAAGTCTTCACCTTCACCAAAACGACCGACTTTCACATCTAATTTTTGCTCTAAGAATTTTTTCTTGATCCAAAAATCAGTTAAACGCCATGTTTGACTACGCCCCCAGACTTCTTGCGTAGAGCTTAAATGACCATTTTCTACACTTGTAGATTGACCATTTAAAGCATCTGAAGTATTAGACAGTGAACGGCCATTACGCTCGGTAATATTAATTTGGGCTTCAGTATCTTTCCAACCTGCAATCTTTTCTAAGTCTAAATACGTACCAATTTCAAACTGGTCTGCGTATTCAGTTCCGTGACTTGAGGCATATTTTGCATCGAGCAAAGTTGCCATTTCACCGGTATAACCGAAACTAAAATCATAACCTTGTTTTTGCAATGCAGTACGCTGACCATTCCAGTCACCGAGCATCCACGGGCTTTCTGCAGCAAATGCATCACTCGCATTTGCTACAGAAAAACCAGATAAGAAAGCAGCGAATGCAACTAAAACTGCCTTTACTTGAGGAGATAAGTGCATATAAGGAACCATAATTATATTTATAAATATTCCGCTTATTTTTCGTTCACTTGGCCAATTTTTTCTGCACAATTGACCGCACATCCCGTTCTTTTTTAAACCCTCAATAAGGAATAGAAAAAATCACCATTTCCCTTCTCCGAGTCGCTGTCCAGCGAAATTATAGACATTTTTTGATCGGGAGAACTTGATTGGACAGCTTAACTGTTGTTGTGTCTGTTCTGAATTTGTATCCAGAGGCACCTCGACTGTCCATTGTCTTTGTTGGGCAAGTTCCGAATCAAGTGCTTCATCCAAATACAGTACAGGTTCAACGCAAACGTCCTGTTCTGCGAAAATCACCTGCCACTCAACAAAAGCCTTGGATTTTATTTTATCTTGAATGGCTTGCTTGACCAATTGCCGATCTGACTCATCAAAAGAAGCGCCTTTTTCCAAAAGCACAGGAAGCTCTAAAATGGTGGCTAAGCCAGACATAAATTGAGGCTCCAGACTTCCCACAGATAAATAACGACCGTCTAAGGTCTGGTAATAATCATAGAAAGTTCCGCCATTTAAATGTTCTTTTTCAGCATATTGTCTGGTTTTTCCAGCCAGTACTGCTGCTGCTGCCATATTATTTAATGTCACCACACAATCGGTCATCGAAATATCAATATATTGCCCTTTTCCACTACGTTGACGCTCAATCACCGCAGATAGAATTCCAATCACTGCATGTAAAGAACCACCCGCTACATCTGCAATTTGAATGCCCATCGGGGGTGGACCACTGTCTTGTCGACCGCTATGTCCTGCAATTCCGGAAAGTGCGAGATAATTGATGTCATGACCGGCTTTATCTTTATAAAGTCCGGTTTGTCCATAACCGGTAATGGAACAATAAATCAGTCGCGGGTTAATTTCAGCAAGGGCTTGATAGTCCAGACCCAGCCGTTGCATGACCCCGGGTCTAAACTGCTCAATCACAATGTCAAATTCAGAAATTCTCTGCTTAATGGCAGCAATATTTCCAGGATCTTTTAAATCCAGGGCTATGGATTGCTTATTTCGATTCAAATAGCTATGCGCAGTCGCTTGTCCATGTGCATAAGGTGGCAATAAACGTATTAAATCCGGACGTGTTGGCGATTCCACATGAATCACTTCTGCCCCCAAGTCAGCCAAATATAATGTGGCGAATGGTCCAGGCAAAAGCGTGGAAAAATCGATAACTTTTAATCCTTTTAAAGCAGCTTCCATGTTATTTTTACTCACTTTATGTTGGTTTTTCACTCATGTTAGAAATATAAATGCAACAAAACAATGTCATGTTCAGCCATTTACCTTGATCATTTCGGCAATTTAAGATGTAAATAAGGCAAAACACCTATTGTAAATTGCCACCCAAACATTTTTTAGTGTCATTTAGGTCAACTACAAGTGAATGTAAAATTAGGTCAACTACAAGTGAATATAAAAGATAAAGAAACTGAAGAGTTTAATATAAGTCGCGATACGATTAGTATTCACTTCGTGAATGCGGCTTTAACAGGCGTAAAACGTCTAGATATGGACGTCGAAACTTTATTGTCACATGTAGGCATTGAACCCGATTTATTACGTCAACCTAAAGCACGTATCTCTCCTGAGCAATACACCCGCTTTATTAAAATGTTGTGGATGGTGACCCAAGACGAACATATGGGCTTTGATTTACAGCCACGTCGCTTGGGCACTTTTGCCATTATGTGTCAGTTGATTATTCACGCGAAAACGCTAGGAGACGCTTTAGATCTTTCTGCACAATTCTATAAACTGTTTGGTGATGAATGGTCAGTGACTATAGAACGTGATAAACACGAAGCACGTCTGGTTCCTCATGTTCCCCAAAGCATGGACCCCGACCATTTCATTACTGAAAGTATGCTGATGATTTGGCACGGTTTGGCATCATGGTTGATTGAACGCCGTATTCCATTGGAACGCGTACATTTCGGTTATCCACGTCCTGCCCATGCCGATGAATATGACGCACTATTCTTTGCACCGGTGATGCAGTTTGATACGCCACGTACTGAAATTACCTTTGCAGCCGATTATCTGGATTTACCAATCCGTCAAACTGAAGACAATCTGGAAGAATTCTTAAAAGCGGCACCGGCTCAATTACTGGTTAAATTCAAAAACACCAACTCTTTAACTTCACGTATTCGTGATGTGCTCAAGAGCCAAATTGGTGAAGAAATGCCAACCTTGAATGATGTAGCATCTATGCTGTACTTGTCTCCGCAAACCTTGCGTCGTCGTTTGGCTGCTGAAGGTAAAAGCTATCAAGGGGTTAAAGATGCATTACGTCGTGATGCGGCCATTCACCTTTTACTCAACCCGGGTTTAACCTTAGAAGATGTGGCGCAACAAGTCGGTTTCAGTGAAACCAGTACTTTCCACCGCGCCTTCAAGAAATGGACTGGAGTAACACCGGGACTGTATCGCCAATTACACGGTTATCATTAATCTTTTAGATGGATTGCAGTTTCTCCGCCCAGACTCAGGTCTGGGCTTTTTTTATTGGCAAAAAACCTCATTTGATCTGATCCGTTCTCATCATTGCACTTCAAAAATTAATCATTAAACTCAAAAACTATAACAATTTAAAAGCCATAACAAAGGAACAGCTATGAGCGAGGCCTACATCATTGATGCCATTCGCACACCACGCGGAAAAGGAAAAAAAGATGGTTCACTGCATCAAGTGAAACCGATCACCCTACTCACCACCTTACTCAATGAACTGAAAGATCGTCACCAACTCGACACCTCAAAAGTCGATGACATTGTACTGGGCTGTGTCACCCCGATTGGTGATCAAGGTGCTGATATTGCCAAAACGGCTGCCATTGCTGCAGGTTGGGATAATGATGTGGCGGGTGTGCAGATCAACCGTTTCTGTGCCTCCGGACTTGAAGCCGTGAATATGGCGGCCATGAAAATCCGTTCGGGATGGGAAGATATCGTGGTTGCCGGTGGTGTGGAATCCATGTCGCGTGTGCCGATGGGTTCAGATGGCGGTCCGTGGGCGCTTGATCCAGAAACCAATATGGCCTGTGACTTTATTCCGCAAGGCATTGGTGCAGACCTGATTGCAACCATCGATAGTTATACGCGTTCAGATGTCGATACTTTTGCTGAAAATTCACAAAAAAAAGCTGCTGCAGCACAAGCCAATGGCTATTTCAACAAATCGATTGTGCCGGTTAAAGACAAAGCAGGCGTGACGATTTTAGCTCAAGATGAGTTTATTAAGCCTACGACTACGGTTGCAAGTTTAGCCAAACTTAATCCCAGTTTTGCCATGATGGGACAAATGGGTTTTGATGCCATCGCCCTGCAAAAATATCCTGAAGTCGGTCAAGTCAATCATATCCATCATGCAGGAAATTCATCCGGCATTGTCGATGGTGCTGCGCTAGTTTTGATTGCTTCAGAAAAAGCGGTGAAAGAACAAAGTTTAAAACCACGTGCCAAAGTTTTAGCAACGGCATTGGTTGGCTCTGATCCAACTATCATGTTGACCGGCCCTGTTCCTGCAGCGCGTAAAGCCTTGGAAAAAGCCGGTCTAACGATTGATGACATTGACCTGTTTGAAGTCAATGAAGCCTTTGCGGCAGTGGTGATGCGCTTTATTACCGAACTCAATGTTGACCCGGCTAAAGTCAATGTCAACGGTGGTGCTATTGCAATGGGACATCCACTGGGTGCAACTGGTGCGATGATTTTAGGCACCCTGCTGGATGAACTGGAACGTCAGGGCAAAAAACGCGGTTTAGCCACTTTATGTGTCGGTGGTGGTATGGGCATCGCAACGATTATTGAATTGGTATAAGGAGAACAACAATGAGCGCAATTCAATTTGAAAAAAATGCCGATGACATTGTCATACTCACACTAGATTCTCCCAACCAGTCTGCCAACACCATGAATGCAGATTTCCGTGCTGCACTGGAAGACACTGTTGCCAAGCTACAGGCAGATGCAGAAATTTCAGGGATTATTTTCCGTTCCGCGAAAAAAACCTTTTTTGCCGGGGGTGACCTGGATGAGCTAATTGAGGCAGAGCCGGATCATGCCACCGCATTCTTCAACATGGTTGAAGAGATGAAAGCCAAACTGCGCTATATCGAAACCCGTGGTATTCCTGTAGTTGCCGCACTCAATGGCACGGCGCTCGGTGGTGGCTGGGAACTGGCTTTGTGTTGTCACCATCGTATTACACTGAACGACCCAAAAGCCAAGTTCGGTTTACCTGAAGTGACTTTAGGATTATTGCCGGGCGGTGGCGGAATCGTGCGTACTGTACGGCTGCTTGGTTTGCAAAATGCATTTCCACTGTTGATGGAAGGCAAACAGTTGGGGGTAGAGAAAGCCAAGTCTTTAGGCTTGATTCACGATATTGTAGAAACAGAACAAGAACTTTTAGACAAAGCCATTGCCTGGGTCAAAGCCAATCCAATTTCGCAACAACCGTTTGATGTAAAAGGCTACAAAATTCCAGGTGGCTCGCCTTCAACGCCGGCTGTCGCTCAAATGCTTGGGATTGCGCCTGCGATGCTGCGTGACAAAACCAAAGGTTGTTACCCTGCTCCTGAAGCGATTATGGCCGCAGCTGTTGAAGGTGCACAGGTGGATGTCGATACCGCACTGACCATTGAATCACGTTACTTCACCTACCTTGCGACCGGCCAAATTTCTAAAAATATGATTGGTACATTCTGGCATGGTTTGAATGCTATTAAATCAGGTGCCAACCGTCCGAAAGACATTGCCAAATGGAAAGCCACTAAAGTCGGTATTTTAGGCGCCGGGATGATGGGTGCAGGGATTGCTTATGCCACAGCATCCAAAGGCATACAAGTTGTTCTAAAAGATGTATCTATAGAGGCGGCTGAAAAAGGCAAAGCCTACAGCCAAAAGCTGCTGGATAAAAAAGTCTCTCAAGGTCGTTTAACGGCTGAAAAACGCGATCAAGTTTTAGGACTTATTACCACTACAGCTACTGCAGAAGATTTACAAGGCTGTGACCTGATCATTGAAGCCGTGTTTGAAAATCCAGAACTGAAAGCTAAAGTCACCCAAGAAGCGGAAAGTTATTTGGTAACTGCTGGCGTGATGGCATCGAATACATCTACCCTGCCAATTACAGGACTCGCTAAAGCTTCTAAGGATGAGAGCCATTTCATTGGCCTGCATTTCTTTAGCCCGGTCGATAAAATGCAACTGGTGGAAATCATCAAAGGGAAAAATACTTCAGCTGAAACTTTGGCCAAGGCTTTTGATTTTGTACAACAGATTGGAAAAACCCCGATTGTGGTGAATGACAGTCGTGGATTCTTTACCAGTCGTGTATTTGGAACTTTTGTCCAAGAAGGTTTGCGCTTGCTTGCTGAAGGGGTTCATCCTGCCAAGATTGAAATGGCAGCGCTCAAAGCTGGTATGCCTGTTGGCCCCCTTGCCATTCAAGATGAAGTGTCTTTAACACTTTCTGAACATGTCGCGAATGAGACGCGTAAAGCCCTGCAAGCAGAAGGCAAAGACTTGCCACGTTCCGCTGCAGATGATGTGATTGAAACGATGATTCATCAATTTAACCGTAAAGGTAAAGCTGCGGGTGCAGGTTTCTATGAATATCCTGAAAGTGGTAAAAAACATTTATGGACGGGTTTAAGCCACTGGAAAAAAGAGGTTGATATTTCCGAACAGGAAATGATTGACCGTTTTCTGTTTGTTCAAGCACTGGATACTTTGCACTGCTATGAAGAAGGTGTGTTGGAGTCGGTTGTGGATGCCAATGTCGGCTCGATCTTTGGAATTGGTTTTGCCCCATGGACAGGTGGAGCCATACAGTATCTGAACCAATATGGTCTGGAAAAAGCCTTGATCCGTGCCAATACACTTGAAGCTAAATACGGCGAGCGTTTTAAAGCGCCACAATTGCTGAAAGATAAAGTGCACACTGGCGAGAAAATTTCATAACATGACTTAAGCTATAAAGCATTAACGCCCTTTTTTTATTGAAGATAAGGACGTTAATGCATTTAAGTTAAGACTTCTTTTAAATCATTAAAAATATGTACCCATCTTTTAAGCTTTCGTGCACAACCTCGATACAAACTTCGACCTCACTTAAACAAAGCTCCATCTGTTAAAATTAATTTTTAATCCCTTATTTAAATGAATGGTTTAGTCAGTTATGAGTCGGCTTTGCTTCGATTTTGTGTTATAAAGTTACACAGATTCTGATTTATTTTTATCCATTTTGGTGTTTTCTATGACTGACCATTCTTCTCCTGAAAAATCCCCTTGGGGTTGGAAAGCCCTGATTATTGCTTGTATTTTAGGTGCTTTTTTCATGGGATTTTTCTATCTTGCAATAAGCAATGAACCTGATTACATGCCGAGCCAAAAACAAAAGCAGGCACAACAAGCTGCGACGTCTGCTGCATCAGAACCGACTGCCGCTGAAATGAATATGACTGAAGCAGAACATGCTGCAATGGCAGAAGCTGAAAAATCAGCTGAGCATGGGGCTGGTCATTGATGCCAAAATTCATGAAAATAAAAAAGCCACTTTGAGTGGTTTTTTTATTTCTTCTAAACTAAAGATTTTAATAGCTAAGCACTCCTGAATAGCAATCGCATATCAATATGCGGAATAGCACAGTCCAGATATTGCTCACCTTCAACGTTAAAACCCAAAGCTGCATAAAACTGCATGGCATGCACTTGTGAAGACAACTTTAAAAATTCACGCTGTTCATGTTTAGCTTGCTGAATAATCTGTTGCATCAGTAATTTCCCAATGCCTAGACCGCGATGTGATTTCAGCACCGCCACACGCCCGACGCTATTATTTTGTAATAATCGCGCTGTCGCAATTGGCTGATCTTGATCGTAAACCACAAAATGCAATGAAACCGCATCTTCCTCATCCCATTCATCTGCAGCCGTAATCTGCTGTTCCTGAATAAACACCTGCTCACGAATCAGTTTGGCATCATTTTGCAATTCATCCCAACTGCCTGTGCGTATCGTAAATGGGGTCATCAAAAATCATCTTCCTAAACATAAAAGCAGCCTTACGACTGCTTCATACATTTTAAATTAGTTTTAAATTAGCACTTACAGCCAATATCTTGCTGATCCCACTGATTATTCAGCAACAATTCAAGCGAATGTTTCTGAATGCCATACATCTGTTTTAAAGCTTGAATCTGAGCCAATACCGCCTGATCGGGTTGTTGATAATCTTTACGTTTGGTCGCCAAAATCATTTTGTTTTTACTGGTATGTTCGAGTGCTACAAACTCAAATACTTTGGTTTCATAGCCATAAGCTTTAAGTAATAAAGCACGAATGGTATCGGTCAGCATTTCCGCCTGTTGACCTAAATGAATGCCAAATTGCAACATCGGCTTCAGCACTTCCGGACTTTTGAGCTGTGGACGCAATTCTTTATGACAACACGGCGCGCACATAATCATTTGTGCATTTAAACGAATACCTGTGTGAATGGCAAAGTCAGTCGCCACATCACAGGCATGCAAAGCGATCATCACATCCAGGTGTTCAGGTTGATAAGTGCGTACATCACCCTGAAAAAAGTCCAATTGCTTAAAATTAGATGCTGTCGCTACATTTTGGCAAAACTCTACCATTTTCGGATTCAGCTCAACACCAGTAACAAATGGCGTTTGACCCTGTTTTTCCAGATAATCGTATAAGGCAAAAGTGAGATAACCTTTACCTGAACCAAAATCGACCACACGCAAAGCATGATCTTGCTGTGTAATTTGATCTAAAGCACCCGAGAAAATTTCTACAAATTTATTAATCTGTTTCCATTTACGTGCCATGCTTGGAATAATTTGCGCTTTCGCGTCAGTAATGCCTAAGGGCTGTAAAAAATAACTGTCTTGATCGACATAGCGATGTTTGGTGCGGTCATGCCCTTGTTGAGTTTCTATATTTTGAACCTTTGATGCAGATTTTTTTTTACTCACCGTCAGCATGGCTTTTTTCTTGTTCTTTTTAAGTTGCAGCTCTTCTTCAGCCGTAAACAGATTGGCTTGTTTACAGTGTGCCAATAAATCTTGAACGAGCTGGCTGGCTTCCGCCAAAGGATAGTTTTTGGTGACATCTTGAGTCTTATAACGATACAAACAACTCAAAACCGACTGTCCTTGCAGTGAAATGACTCGCAAGGTCATTTTCTCCAGGTTTTCAAGTTCGCCTTTATACTGGCTAAGAATCATTCGATCAAAACTTTGTGTTTCAATGGCTTGCTGAAAAGCATCTAAGAATTGTTGTTCCTGAATAAAAGGAGAAGCCAATTGAGACATACAGATCACTCGAGTAAATTAAGTTATCAGTGTAAAACTTCTTACTTTAAAGGTAAAACTTCATTACTATACAAGTGTATTTTTAATTATAGAAAATAAGCGATGAATACATCTAACTTGCAGACCTATGATCCACAAGAAGAAAAAATAAATGCGATTAGTCATGCACTTGGCGCAGTTTTAGCAGCCATTGCCAGTATTTTCATGCTGATTAAAGGCAGTTATTTACCGCTAGGGCAGTTTATTGGCTTATGTGTCTATGCCCTGAGCCTGATTTTACTTTTTGCCGCTTCAAGCTTATATCACTATGCCGAATCACCACAGCGTCGCGGCTGGTACAAAAAACTGGATCACACTGCCATTTATTATCTGATTGCTGGAACCTATACGCCCTTCTTGTCTATCGCGCTTCCAACGGCAAAAGCACAATACCTGTTAATTGCGCTTTGGGTGATTGCTGGAATTGGTACACTATTCAAGTTAGTTTTCATTCATCGTTTCCAGAAAATTTCACTCATCGCCTATCTGGCTATGGGCTGGCTTGCATTACTGGTAATGGATGATATGCAACGCTTTTTAAGCGATCAAGCATTGACCTATCTTATCATTGGCGGACTGGCTTATACCATTGGTGCGTTGTTTTATGCATTAAAAAGAGTAAGATATACGCATGCTATCTGGCATGTATTTGTATTGATTGGCGCTGGATCACATTTCTTGGCGATCTGTCTTTACGTGATATAACCTTCTATTTCTACATTTTTTAGCAACCCTAAATCCGTAGACATGAGTCGGTATTTCGTATTTTTTTAAGAAATTACGCCTTTTTTAAAAAGATTACGCTTTTAAAACTAAGTTTTTTTATTTTTAGTAAGTGTAAGGTTTCTCATGGCGTCTTCAGATTCTATTGCTGCTAGTACAGAAGTAGCTACAAATTCAAAATTCCGCGTACTGACTGCGAGTCTTGTTGGTACCACAATCGAATTCTTCGATTTTTATATTTATGCCACTGCGGCAGTCATTATTTTTCCGTACTTGTTCTTCCCGGCCAGTACCGATCCAATGACAGCAACCATTCAATCGCTGGCAACTTTTGCGATTGCCTTTATTGCCCGCCCGATTGGCGCGGCACTGTTTGGGCATCTGGGTGACCGAATTGGTCGAAAAGCCACATTGGTTGCGGCCCTACTCACCATGGGTCTTTCAACCGTATGTATCGGTTTATTACCTACATATACTCAGATCGGTATTGCAGCACCCTTATTGCTTGCGCTTTGCCGTTTAGGTCAAGGTTTAGGTTTAGGTGGTGAATGGTCTGGTGCGGTTCTGCTCGCAACGGAAAATGCTCCAGAAGGCAAACGTGCCTGGTACGGTATGTTCCCGCAACTGGGTGCACCAATTGGCTTTATCCTGGCTACAGGTTCGTTCCTGACCCTCGGTGCATTCATGTCTGAAGCAGACTTTATGCAATGGGGCTGGCGCATTCCGTTTATTTCAAGTGCTTTACTGGTAATTATGGGTTTATGGATTCGTTTAAAACTCCATGAAACACCAGCGTTCCAAAAAGTATTGGACAAGCAAAAAGAAGTTAATATTCCATTTAAAGAAGTGACCACTAAACATTGGCGTATGCTGATTTTAGGCACGATTGCGGCAATCTGTACTTTCGTGGTGTTCTACCTGACTACAGTGTTTGCATTGCAATGGGGTACCAAACAGCTCGGCTATAGCCGTGAACAATTCTTACAATTACAGCTGGTTGCGACCTTGTGTTTTGCTGCCTTTATTCCACTTTCTGCCGTGTTTGCGGAGAAGTTTGGTCGTAAAACCACCTCTATTGCGGTGTGTATTGTATCTGCCATTTTCGGTCTTTTCTTTGCCGATATGCTGGAATCTGGAAGCACGCTCGTGGTGTTTTTATTCCTGTGTATTGGTTTAGCGATCATGGGTTTAACCTATGGTCCAATCGGTACGGTACTTTCTGAAATCTTCCCGACTTCAGTTCGTTATACCGGTTCAGCATTAACCTTTAACCTTGCAGGTATTTTTGGCGCCTCTTTTGCACCATTAATTGCAACCAAGCTTGCGACCACTTATGGTTTATATGCTGTAGGTTATTATTTAACTGCGGCATCTATCTTGTCACTTTGTGCATTCTTGCTCATTCGTGAAACCAAAAATGATGATGTAAACAATCAGGTTTAATTTCATCAAATAATAAAAAAACCAGCGTCATAACGCTGGTTTTTTTATATTGTTTTTTCAAATCTGTTCATCACTTAACATTTCTTGATAGAGCTCTTCAAATACCTGTCGATCGCCACCGGCATTGTAATAACTCGGAACAATGTAAGTCACCAGTTGACGGTATCTTTCTGTTCCATATAAATGATCCAGAAAAGCTTCCACATTATTTTCATCAATACCAAATGCCGTGACCAGTTGCTGAAACTTTTGATAAAACCTGCCGGCAAATGCGGGTGTATTGACTACATCACTTTCGGCTTGCTGAAAAGCCTGTTCTAAAGCAACCAAACCCGCTTCAAGCTGTGCCGATTGAATATCTGTTAAAGCAAAAAACTGCCCCACCTCGTCTGCAAAAGACATACTCTTCTCCTGTTTTGTTCTCATTGTTATAAATCAATCTTGCTTTAGAGTATGTCAAAAATTGTTCTTCAAGCTTTAAACCAGCTCAATGATATCAATCGTTGGGGGTACCCGAAAACGAAACGGTACACCGACCATTCCTGTTCCAACCGTGACAAATACATCGGCATGTTCATGCTGATATAAACCTTTTTTATGTCCCAGTATAGACACTTTTTTCATGATGTAATTGGTCAGCCAAGGCAATTCAACCTGCCCGCCATGCGTATGTCCAGACAGCATTAAAGGACGTGTTGGCAATTGTGGTACCATATCCACGGTGTCAGGATTATGCGACAAAATCACCCATGGTTTATCTTGAGGCAAGTCAGGCATATAACGCATATCAGTTTTTCCTGCCCACAAATCACCGACCCCCAACAAGCGAAATTCGTCAAATTCCACCATCTGCCCTTCAATATCAATCACGTTGTTGACTTTTAACGCATGCCGCAACAGGTTTTGAATCGGTGGTCCCGGGTACTGTTCATCATGATTGCCATTGACTGAATAAACCGGAGCATTGATGTTTTGTAAAATGGCCAGTTCATCTGTCAGTTTGTTTTCAGGTTCATAAGTCCAATCCCCTGCAACAACGACCAGATCCGGATTCTGCTGATTAATTTTATCAACAATAATTTTCAGTTGACGCTCATGGCCGGAAAATAGACCAATATGTAAATCGGCAATCAATGCCAGTTTAACCGGACGCTGTATTTTTTGTTCAGGATTCAACTGATATTGTCGGGTTTTAACCATGATATGCTGCGGTTCAATAAAGCGTGCATAAATCAGTACGCTACTCAGCAGGAAGATGAAAATAGATTCGTGAATGGAGTAATAGCCACTCCAGCCGGCATAAAGGCTAAAGAAAAATAAAGGAAACAGTAAATAAGATAAGTAAAATGCCAGTAAATGCACAAAGGCTTTAAACGGGTGAATGGTTTCCGTACGCGTTTGACTCAACCATGCTTGTGCAACACCCCAAACTCCAAGCACACAAAAAATGCTATAAAAATAAACAACGACCGAGTCTGTATCCCACATAATAATTTCTCTAACGATAACGAAGATATGACATCATTCATCTATTCTGATATTTATCTTTTCACAGCTGGCAATTATACTCAAACCCAATTTTGGTATTGTTTATAACTTATGGCGCAATCTTCCCATCCCACAACTCAACTCGATACTCGTAAATTGCGCCGCTCTTCTACCTATAAAACTGCAGTATTGTTGAGTTGTAGCCTGATTGTAGGGATTCCCGCCTGTACCACCCTGCCCAAGCAAATACCGCAACCGATTGAATATGCGTTTGATACTGAAACCAAACAAACCTCATTGGCGCAAATTATTTTACCGTTAAGAGAACAAAACCCCAATCTTACTGGTTATCATGTTTTATACGATCCGCTGGAAGCTTTAGCAGCACGTATACATCTTATTGATAAAGCAGAAAAAACTCTAGACTTACAATATTACATCTGGGACAACGATAAAATTGGCTCACTGGCTCTGCATTCCATCATTAAAGCAGCAGACCGTGGGGTAAAAGTCCGTTTGTTGATGGATGACAACAATGCCAAAAAGATGGAAGGCATTTATCTGGCACTTGATCAGCATAAAAATATTGATGTCAGACTGTATAATCCTTACCGTTTTAGACATTACCGTGCCATGGACATGGTGCTGGATTTAAAACGTATCAACCGTCGCATGCATAACAAAAGCTTTATTGCAGACAACCAGATTGCTTTAATTGGTGGTCGCAATATGAGTAATCAATATTATAACGTCAGCGACAATTATCAATTTTCTGATGTCGATGTGATGCTGGTCGGCTCTGCATCCGATGAAATTGTTCATTCTTTTGATGAATACTGGAATGATGATTATGCATTTCCAGTCAAACAGATTGTCAATCCTCGGCATTATGCATTGCGTTTTGAGAGTCTAAAACAGCAACTCGAGCAACATTCACAAAAAATTACCGTTCAGAACTATCTTGATTTAGCCACACGCTCACATGCCTTTGAAAAATGGCTGAATAGCAGCATCCAATTTGATTGGGTCAAAGCGGAAATCGTGAGTGATTCACCGAGTAAAATCAAGTCTAAAGCGAAAAAAGAGCAACACCTGAATTTTCAACTGCTGAATCGTTTAGAAAAACCGGAACAAAGCGTCGATATTATTTCAGCTTATTTCGTTCCTGAAAAAAAAGGCGAAAAGATGCTGAGTGAGCTGGCTCAAAATAATATTCAGGTGCGTGTACTCACCAACTCTTTTAAAGCCAATGATGTATTTTTAGTGCATGCTTTTTATGGCAAATATCGAAAGAATTTATTAAAGGACAATGTCGAGTTATATGAGTTTCTATCGGTTCCTGAAACTGAAAACTTAAATGCCAATACCCAGGAAATCGCTGAAAAAGCCAAAGTCAGCTTAAAAGGTTTAAGCCGTTCCAGCCTGCATGCCAAACTGATGGCGATTGATCAAAAACAGGTCTTTATTGGTTCTTTCAATTTTGATCCACGTTCTGCCTATTTGAACACGGAAATTGGCGTCTTGCTGGATAGCCCGAATTTAGCCAGAGCTGTGCACCAGACCATGGATCAGAACTTATCTAAATATGCCTATAAACTGGTTTTAGATGCCAACAATAAAATCAACTGGAAAATTAAACGTCAGGATGGCAGCACCAAAACCTATCTCAAAGAACCGAAAATGAAATGGTGGCAAAAGGCAGGAGTTAAAGTCATTTCATGGTTGCCAGTCGAAGGCTTTATGTAAGCCTTCGCTTGGTCAGGGATTCATTTTTATTGCCCGTTCACGTTGGACTTTTAAGCGCTATTTGATGTAACTGTGCTAAGCCTTCAATCATTTTGGTGTGAACGTCCTGAGTCAATGTTTCGACGGTATGCCCTTCAGGCGATATGGCCGGTAATGCCATTAAATGCGCTTTCACTTTAGGCATTTCCAAGACCTTTTTAACATGATCTGCAAAGCTTATATCATTAATAAACGGCGCCACCAGATCCAGTTGTCCATCCTGATTAACATAACAAATCAGACATATTTGTACAGGACGGTTGGCTTCTATGGCTGCAGCCAGAATACGTCCATAGATTTTTTTTATTCTTAAACCATCTGAAGTGGTCGCTTCAGGAAAAAATAACACCGGAATATCTTGTTTTAAAAATTCGGTAATTTGCTGTTTAATTTTAACCGAATCGCCAGAACCGCGTTGAATAAACAGTGTTCCACCACCCTTTGCCAGTTTACCGAGTAAAGGCCATTTTTCAATTTCCGCTTTGGCCAAAAAAAACACCCGAGCACCAGAACCCAAAACGGCGACATCCAGCCAGGAAATGTGATTACTTACCCACAGCGCCGGCTCACGTGGAATCACGCCATGTACATGAATTTCAAGATTAAAAACTTCGCATAATTGACGGCAAAAATGCTGCACATAACGCGTATTAGACGGATTATTCGGGTCTTTATATAAACGGTGCCGAAAAACCAGATAAAATCCTTGTGTAATCGCAGCTACAACCGCCAATAACTTTTTACTATATAAGAAAAACTTAGACATACTATTTAACGATGAACTTTCAGTTACAGAGGATTGAGTCATAGATTGATCACTAATTACCGGACACAGCGTTTAATCATTTATTTTCAGCCATTCTATACTGTTCATTTTGATCTTGCATTGATCATAAAAACCGAATCCTGCTTTTTTTTAATTAAATAATTAAACCCAATCAACCCACTACTTTGATCTAAAACATAAATGATACGAATCGCTCTATATCAGTTAGCAAACGGATCACTCATTAAAATAATAAACTTTATCAATAGCTTAAAATTGATCTAAGGATGATAACTTTTACATTTAGGCAAAATGTCTTTATTTATTCAGGGTTTTATTGCCTTAGTTTGGCAAGTCCGATCTATTTTTCACTATCGGTGCTTATTTTCTACTAAAATGAAGTTTTAACGTAGTTGAGATAGCATTTAGTGGAATATTTTGAGCGACATCAAGGTGGCGAACGCGCCCTATTAGTAAGTGTCTCTGTACAACTTTTAGATGACCTTGATGCAGAAGAATTTCGCTTATTAGCCCAGTCAGCGGGTGCTGAAATTGTAGAACATATGACCGCTCAACGGATCAAACCGGATCCAAAACTATTTATTGGTTCTGGAAAAGCAGAAGAAATCGCGGAGCGAGTTAAAGAATTAGAAATAGATTTGGTCATTTTTGATCATGCCTTAAGTCCTTCCCAAGAACGCAATTTAGAACGAATCATTCAATGCCGCGTGATTGATCGTACCCGGCTCATTCTGGACATTTTTGCTCAACGTGCTCGTACTCATGAAGGTAAACTTCAAGTTGAATTGGCGCAATTGGATTATCTGTCTTCACGACTGGTCGGACGCGGCATCAGTTTAGATAGTCAAAAAGGCGGGATTGGTTTACGCGGACCGGGTGAAACCCAATTGGAAACGGATCGTCGTTTACTTCGTTTACGTATTGGACAACTCAAAGACAAACTGGAAAAAGTTCGTCAAACCCGCATACAAGGTCGTTCTGCACGCCAGAAAGCTGCAATTCCAACAGTATCTCTTGTCGGTTATACCAATGCGGGGAAATCAACCTTATTTAACCTATTGGCGCGCTCTGACGTTTATGCGGCAGACCAGCTGTTTGCAACACTTGATCCAACCTTACGCCGTTTAAATTGGGATGGGATTGGGGCTTTGGTTCTGGCCGATACCGTAGGTTTTGTCCGTAACCTCGCCCATGCCTTGGTAGAATCCTTTAAAGCCACGCTTGAGGAAACGGCTGAGGCGACCTTGCTGCTGCATGTCATCGATTCCAGCAGCCCAGATATGCTGGAACAAATTGAAGCAGTAGAATCGGTTTTAAAAGAAATCGGTGTCGATGTTCCGGTACTTCGCGTTTATAACAAAATTGATCTTAGCGGTGAAGATGCCAAAATTGTGTATGCAAAACCGCATTTTCCTGATCGGGTCTATGTCTCTGCGCATGCCAATCAAGGCTTAGACTTGTTGCGCCAAGCAGTTCAAGAATGCTTGATGGGACAATTGCAAAGTTTCGAGCTGGTGCTAAAACCTGAATATGGAAAATTGCGTACTCAATTGTATGCGCTCAATGTCATTCAAACCGAAAATCATGATGAAGAAGGCAACCTGCATTTACACGTGATTATTGCGCCACAAAAGCTGGAACAATTGATTAAACAAGCACATTTGCCGATTGATGAAATTCTGGGAAAAAAAGCCATACAATTTAAAAGGCCATTAGAGGAATTTGAAATCAAAAGATAAATCGGTTAAAACGTGATAAGTATAATTTTAAAGTTTGGTAAAAATGGACTGGATAAAAACAATCGACTGGCCAGCATGGATTGGTACACTGGCATTAATCATCTGCTTTCGTGAGGGAGCAGTATGGTTAATGACACAATTCAATCATCCTGAACTGGGTAATTTGGTGGGCTTGATTAGCTTATTGATGACTCTGCTTATCTGGAGAAATGTCCACAAATTACCTGCGCGTTTAGTCGACACCAACAATAAAATCATGAAAGAAAGTGCCTTCGCTTTTTTACCGATTAGTGCCGGTTCTCTGATTATGTTGGTGCACATGGGAAAGGAAATTCCTGTTTTTCTTGTAGTGATGTGTATCAGTACTCTGATTCCATTATGGGTCTACGCAAAAATGGCCAAGCGCTGGTTATAGGGGAAATATGATGTTAGCAGTACTCTACGGTTTTATATTAACCCTGTTCGCCTATCTGATTGCCAAACCTTTAAATAAAAAGCTTCCACAAGTTCCGGTCATTGTTATCGGCATGTTTTTCATTATCGGATTGCTGTTTGTGTTTGGGATCCCTTACGAATCTTATATGACACAGGTCAATCCGCTATTTAATCATTTACTCGGCTATGTCACCGTTGCCTTGGCTATTCCGCTTGCAGCCATGCGTTATGACGACTTACCACTCAAGGCCATTGTCGGTATTTTGGTCTTTGCCAGTATTAGTGCTGTAGCTTTACCGATGGGACTTGCCTATTTACTGCATATGTCTGATGCAAGCATTATGGCATTTGCAACTCGAGCGGTAACAACTCCAATTGCCATTAATATCGCCACACTTTTACATGCACCACTCACCTTGGTAATTTTAATTGTCATTTTATCCGGTGTGATTGGCGCTGCTTTTTCTCCTTTTATCTTGCGTCATATTCACGATGAAAGAGCCTCTGGTCTGGCCTTGGGCTTGGCTGCACATGCCATTGGGACTGCACAAGCATGGCAACGAGGCAGTGTGGCAGGACGTTATGCGGCTTTTGGCATGGCAGTAAATGCCGTGTTTACAGCTATCTGGTTACCAACCTTTATACTTTATTTGCAGAAAATGTGACTGAGTGATCATTAATAAACATTTATATAGTCAAAATTTGACCTTATGATAAAAATTGTTCATAAAGTTATCCTAAGGTTTTTTTGATGAGAAATTTTAAAATTTTAGCAGCCCTACTTCTTTCTACCAGCAGTAGTGCCGTTTTTGCTGAAGACATTGCGGGAACCTGGAAAAATATTGATGATAAAACCGGTTCTTCAAAAGCTATTATTGAAATTCGTCAAGAAACTAATGGCACTTATACCGCAAAAATTATCAAAGTAACGCCTCGTCCAGGTTACACCCCCAAAGAAACCTGTATGAATTGTCCTGCTCCTTATACCAACAAGCCCATTCTAGGCATGGATATTTTGAAAGGTTTAAAACCAGCGGAAGGATCCAATTTTACTCACGGTAAGATTATTGATCCACTTAGCGGTCATATCTACAGTATGAAAGCAAAATTAAGTCCGAATGGTAAACGCTTAACTCTGCGTGGTTATGTTGGGGTTTCAGCATTGGGCCGTAGTCAAACCTGGATTAGAAACGACTAAATATGACAAAAAGTCACACTATGTGGCTTTTTTATTCACTATTATTCAAATAATTCACATTATTTTTCATTTTCATAAAGCAATAGGTTGACTGATCTTTAAACGATGATTATATCTTTATATAGATAAAAAAAATATTTTCCAACTCACAGGAATTGATATGAAGAAGAATATATTATGTGCTGCTTTTGCAAGTGTAGTTTTCAGTGGGAATGTATTGGCAAATGATATTACGGGAACCTGGAAAACGATTGACGATAAAACAGGCTCGTCAAAAGCGATTCTTGAAATGCGCCAAGAAAGTAATGGTACTTATACCGCGAAAATTATCAAAGTAACGCCACGCCCGGGTTATACCCCGAAGGAAACCTGTGTAAATTGTCCAGCACCTTATACTAATAAACCTATTTTAGGCTTGGATATTTTAACCGGGTTGAAAGCTGCCGATAATAACCACTTTGTAAATGCCAAAGTTCTTGACCCCCTCAGCGGTAAAATCTACAGTGGAAAAGCAAAATTGAGTGCCAATGGTAAACGTCTCACTCTACGTGGTTATGTGGGTGTTTCCGCACTTGGTCGCAGCCAAACATGGATTAAAAGTGACTAATTCTGACAAAAAGCCACACTATGTGGCTTTTTTATTCCGAGTGATTTAAATATTTCACATTATTTTAATTTGTTATGACGCAATATATTGACTAATTATAAAACGCTCATAATATGTTCTTATGGATAAAAAAACTACAATCCACAATCGAAGGAATTGATATGAAAAAGAATATTTTGCTTGCTACTTTCGTTGGCTTATTTTTCAGTGGAAATCTATTGGCACAAGATCTGTCGGGGACTTGGCAACAAATTGACGATAAAACAGGCTCACCTAAAGCGCTTATCGAAATTCGTAAAGAAGCCAATAACACCTATGCAGGTAAAATTGTCAAAGTGACTCCTCGTCCAGGTTATACACCTCAAAAGTCATGCAACAATTGTCCAACACCATATACCAATCAACCGATTCTGGGTATGGATGTTCTCACTGGTTTAAAACACGTGCCGGATACAAATAACTATGAAAAAGGGCGTGTCATTGATCCGCTTGCAGGCAAAATTTATGATGCTAAAGTCAAGCTAAGTGCCAATGGTAAACGCTTGACCTTACGTGGCTATGTCGGTATCTCCGCACTAGGACGCAGTCAAACTTGGCTTCGCGCAGAATAGCCAGGATTCGACTTAAATAAAAGCCACAGTGATGTGGCTTTTTTACCTTCATCAATATAATAATTTCATTTTTTGCACACTCTCCAGAATGTTGACTAATCACATAATCAGTCTAATATACCGACTCAATAAAAAGTGTTGCGTTATGGAAAGGTTTTTTATGCAAAAGAATATATTGCTTGCAACTTTGGCGAGTGTGCTTTTTAGTGGCAATGTTTTTGCTGAGGATATTTCTGGAATTTGGCAGCAGATTGATGATAAAACAGGTGCTGCTAAAGCCATTATTAAAATTAATAAAGAAACCAATAATACCTATACAGGTAAAATTGTTAAAGTTACACCCCGTCCTGGCTATACTCCTCGTGCAACATGTAATAAATGTCCCGCTCCATATACCAACGATCCAATTTTAGGCATGGAAATCATTAAGGGCTTAAAACATGTAGAAGGGACCAATAACTACGAAAAAGGTCGTGTCATCGACCCGCTTGCCGGGAAAATTTATGATGCCAAAGTTCGTTTAAATGCCAATGGCAAACGTTTGACTTTACGTGGCTATATGGGTGTATCCGCATTAGGACGTAGTCAAACCTGGATTAGACTGAACTAAATAAATACCCATATAAAAGCCACATGATGTGGCTTTTATACATTCGTCAATAAAATAATTGAATCTTTTGTAGACTCCCCAGAATATTGACTAATCACATAATCAACCTAAGATACCGACTCAATAAAAAATAATGAGTTATGGAAAGGTTTTATATGCAAAAGAATCTGTTACTTGCAACTTTAGCGAGTGTGGTTTTTAGTGGCAATGTTTTTGCTGAGGATATTTCTGGAACTTGGCAACAAATTGATGATAAATCAGGTGCAGCCAAAGCGATCATCAAAATTCATAAAGAAGCCAACAACAATTTTACCGCCAAGATTATTAAAGTGACCCCTCGACCGGGTTATTCTCCGCGAGAAACCTGTAATAACTGCCCAGCACCATATACCAACCAGCCAATTTTGGGTATGGAAATCATTAAGGGCTTAAAACATGTGGAAGGAACCAATAACTATGAAAAAGGTCGGGTGATTGATCCTTTAGCAGGCAAAATCTATGATGCCAAAATTAAAATGAATGCCACAGGTAAGCGCCTAACCTTAAGAGCCTATATGGGCGTTTCAACTTTAGGACGTAGTCAGACCTGGATTAGACTTGACTAAATAAATGACCAATAAAAAAGCCACATGATGTGGCTTTTTTATTTTGTAAATCATCCAAACACTACATCACTGGATTATCAACTTCAAATATTTCTTTATCTTCCAGGCGATAGGCAATCAACTGCTTACCCCAAACACAGCCACCATCGACATTTTGAATCTGTGGATTAATGGTTTTACCCTGTAATGCAGCCCAATGTCCAAAAATCAGTTGATGGGTTTTCGCAGCTTCCGATTCAAATTCAAACCACGGTTTAAAACCTTGTGGCATGGGATCATCGAGTGAATCTTTAAAGCTGAACTCTAGACGACCTTCGCTGTTGGTTAAACGCATACGGGTTAAATAGTTGGTAATACAACGTAAGCGTGCATTACCCTCCAGATCATCTGACCAAAGATCAGGTTCTTTGCCGTACATCTCGGCTAAGAAAGCATCGACCAAAGCAAAATCTTCATGACTGATGATCGCTTCAACTTCTTTAGCCAAGGCAAAAGTTTGTTCTGCCGACCAGATACACGGAATACCGGCATGGGTCAAAATAGTTTGATCATTCGGGAAAAGACACAATGGTTGTTTGCGTAACCAATCAATCAAGTCGTCACTATCAATCGCATCAATCACATCACGGGTATTATCTTTATCTTGTAACGCTTTTAAACCACGCGCACAGGCTAAAAGCGTCAGGTCATGATTACCCAATACCGTCGCTGCGACATCACGATCGACCAGTTTTTTAACAAAACGTAGTGTGCCAATCGAGTTTTCACCACGTGCAACCAAATCACCGGCAAACCAGATAAAATCTTGATCAGGGTCGAACTTAATTTCTTTCAATAAGGCTTTTAAGGCTTCAAAACAGCCTTGAACATCACCAATGACGTAATTGTATCGAATATCCGAGCGTGCCACTTAAGCCACCATTTGATCTGACAAAGCAACAAATTGAGCCATGGTTAAGGTTTCTGGACGTGCCATCGGATCAATACCGGCATTCTCGAAGCCATCTTCCACCAACATACCCTTCAAGCTGTTACGCAAAGTTTTACGACGTTGGGTAAACACATGTGAAACCAGACGTGCCAAAGCTTTTTCATTTTTAGCAATAATCGGTTTTACAGCATAGGGCTCTAAACGGAATACGGCAGATGTCACTTTTGGTGGCGGATTAAAAGATCCTGGCGGTACTTCAAATAAAAACGTCGGTTTACAGTAATACTGAATCATCACAGATAAACGACCATATTCTTTGGTATTTGGAGAAGCGGTAATACGATCCACAACTTCTTTTTGCAACATGAAGTGCATGTCTTTAACTTTGTCACCAAATTCCAAGAGATGGAACAAAAGCGGTGTTGAAATGTTATACGGCAAGTTACCCACTACACGTAACGGACGATCTTCATTAAACAACTCGGTAAAGTCATATTTCAATGCATCAGCTTCAATAATGGTTAAACGCTCTGGATGCGGTACACGGCCAGGCAAACCTGCAGCCAAATCACGATCCAGCTCAATCACGGTTAAGGCATCGCATTCACCAATTAAAGGTGAAGTTAATGCAGCCAGACCCGGACCAATTTCAACAATATTTTCACCTGCACGCGGATTTACAGATCGCACAATTTTGGCAATCACCCGTTGATCATGTAAGAAGTTCTGACCAAATCTTTTTCGAGCCTGATGCCCTTCCTGTTTTGGGTTTAGGGCATTAATCTGATACATAAAAACAGTTCCAACGTGAAATTAGTGACGGGCGAGATCAAGGGCTAAATCGACAGCAACGTGCAAACTTGAACTTTTGGCCAGTCCGGTGCCTGCAAGGGAGAGTGCTGTGCCATGATCTACAGAAGTACGAATAAACGGCAAGCCTAAAGTAATATTAATGGCTTCACCAAATCCTTGAGATTTTAACACAGGTAAGCCTTGATCGTGATACATCGCTAAAACGGCATCTGCATCTTTTAAATTTTCAGGGGTGAATAAGGTATCAGCGGGAAGACTCAAACTCATATTAATGCCTTGTGCTCGATAACTTTCAAGCACCGGATTAATCACTTCGATTTCTTCCATGCCTAAATAACCACCCTCACCTGCATGCGGATTTAAGCCACAAACTAAAATATGCGGCTGCTCAATCTTAAACTTGGTTTTTAAGTCATGAATCAAAATATCAATCACTTGATGCAAACGCTGTTTGGTAATGGCATCGGGAACATCACGTAAAGGCAGATGCGTAGTTGCAAGTGCCACACGCAAAGTTTTAGTCGCAAGCATCATCACTACACGTTCAACACCTGCAAATTCTTGGTAATACTCAGTATGACCACTAAAGTGAATACCCGCTTCATTGATAATTGATTTTTGTACGGGAGCCGTTGCGACACCGACACTTTTGCCTGACATCGCATAATCAGCAGAACGACGTAATTGCTCTAATACATAGGCAGAATTTTCAGCATCCAACTCACCCAATACCACATCGGTGTTTAATGGAACATGTTCAACATATAACTGACCTTGTGCTGAAGATTCTGATTGTCCTTTATATGCAATAAGTTCAACTGTTTGATTGAGAATTTCAGCACGTTTTTTTAATAAATTGATATCAGCTAAAACCACAATTGGACGTTCATCAATACGCATCGCCAGACTTAAACAAATGTCTGGACCAATACCTGCAGGTTCACCACTGGTGACATATAAGGGAAGCATATTCCATCTCTTTTACGCTGTGATCTAATCTCACCATTATATACGCCTTTGCTCCCTTACATATTTTGATCCGCAATCATTTTCAACCTGAAACTCCTTTGATGCGATGAACTTTTCATGACCTGACGAAGTTTAATTTCCCTTTGTCGAAAAATCAGAAAATTATCTATGGTTATTCTTTGCACGACGATATTTTTACTATAGAATATAGCGCTTGAAATTTGCTTTTTCATTTGTGATTCTTCACGTATTCGTTTAGAATCGCGTCTCCTTTTGTTTGGACAGATTCCATAGTCCAAACCAACTATAATAGGTAGTGGTTTAATGAAAACTCTCAGCGCTAAGCCAGCTGAAGTTCAACACGACTGGTACGTTGTTGATGCTTCTGGCAAAACTTTAGGTCGTCTTGCGACTGAAATCGCTCGTCGTTTACGCGGTAAGCATAAAACTTCTTATACTCCTCACGTTGACACTGGCGATTATATCGTTGTAATCAATGCTGAAGAAATTACTGTGACTGGTAAAAAAGCTCACGATAAGAAATACTATCGCCATACTGGTTTCCCTGGTGGTATCCGTGAGACTAACTTCGAGAAGTTAATTGCTCACAAACCTGAAGCAGTTTTAGAAAAAGCTGTTAAAGGTATGTTACCAAAAGGTCCTCTTGGTTATGCAATGATCAAAAAAATGAAAGTGTACGCTGGTACTGAGCATCCACATACAGCTCAACAGCCACAAGTTTTGGACATCTAAGGGATACAGCACATGGCTACTAACTATGGTACAGGTCGCCGTAAGACCGCAACTGCACGTGTTTTCTTATCAGCTGGTACAGGTAAACTCGTAATCAACAATCGTACTCTTGAGCAATATTTCGGTCGTGAAACTGCTCGTATGATCGTTCGTCAACCTTTAGAACTTTTAGAAGTTACTGAAAAATTTGACCTTTACATCACTGTTGCTGGTGGTGGTATTGGTGGTCAAGCTGGCGCTATCCGTCACGGTATTACTCGTGCATTGATCGCTGCTGACGAAAACTTAAAACCTGCTCTTCGTCAAGCTGGTTTCGTTACTCGTGATGCTCGTGAAGTTGAACGTAAGAAACTTGGTTTACGTAAAGCTCGTAAACGTCCTCAATTCTCTAAACGTTAATTCGTTTACCGAATCGGACATAAAAAAGCCTTGGTTTATCCAAGGCTTTTTTATGTCCTGCAAATTCATAGGCAACATTTATTTTCCTATTGTTCATGCACATCTTTACCCCACACTCCTTCATGACACCAAAAGGACTTGCTGAGATAGTAGTTAGCAACACCAATTAAAATAAACAGCATCATTAAACCCAGTTTAATTATCATATTCTATTGCTCCAATCATTTTTGCTTATAATCTACATTTCTTGTGGTTGATTCATCTTTTATGCTTCGTGCTTTTTAGGTTGAATTTTAGTATCCTATTCTATTCATTTTTGCTTTGTTTGGGATTATGTCCGTCGAAACCGCACCTGTTCAAGGAATTACACTCTATAGCCATGCAGATGACTTTCGTTCACATTGGATTCGCTATGTCCTGGCCGAGAAGCAAATTAAATATCATCTTATTATTGTGGATGAAGACGACGAAGATCTCGCCAGCTTAAATCCATACAACCAAGTACCCATGCTGATTGAAAATGAACTTAAACTGTTCAATACCAGTATTATTTCCGAATATGTAGATGATCGTTATCGTCAAAATAAATTGTATGCTGACGCCCCCATGCCGCGCTCGGAACAACGTCAATATATTTGGCGATTTGAACAAGATTGGCTAAAACTTGCAGATATCATGTTGCGTCACCCAGATAGCTTAAATGAAAAAGATAAAGCAAAAGCCCAAAAACAACTGCGCGACATACTGATCTCACTGACACCATTATTTCAGCATTTCCCCTATTTCATGTCAGAAAATTTTACAATTTTAGATTGCATGTTAGCGCCAATCTTTTTACGGTTACATTCAATGGGGATTGAACTCCCTAAACAACATTGCCGACCAATTTTATTATATTGCCAACGAATATTTACCCGTCCTGCCTTTACCAAGTCAATGACTATGCAGGAAAAAAATAAATATCGTGAAATTTTAGTGAATCAATAGAGTATCTTTCAATGTCTGATCAGGAATTAAACCTCACTCCTACCCGCCCATATCTTGCGCGTGCAATTTATGAATGGATTTGTGACAACAACCTTACCCCACATTTACTTGTTGATGCCACACAATCAAATACGATGGTGCCAGAACAATTTATTCAAGATGGACAAATTGTTTTAAATATAGCCCCTCATGCGGTACATAAATTAAATATGAGCAATGAGAGCATCACCTTCTCTGCTCGCTTTGGTGGAGTATCACGTGATATATATGTACCCTTAAATGCCGTGGTGGGCATTTATGCACGCGAAAATGGTCAAGGTTTATTCTTTGATCCAAATGAATATGAAGATATTCAAATCCCTGAAGATACTTTAAAATCAACAACACTTTCAGAAGAAACTGAACAACCTAAGAAAAAACCGAGCCTACGGTTATTAGACTAAAATAAGATGGAGTAAATTGATGGCTTTTGATTTAGTACAATATTTTGCTGAGCAGATTAACAATCAAAAGCCTCAGCTTCTCGAGCAACACTCTAGAGAAGATAGAAAAGAGCATTTGTTAGAAATAAATGCGCTTGTATTGGGTAAGTTGATTACACTTTGGCGTTCTAATGACAAAAAAGTTTATCAAGAAATTTCCTCACCCGAAGAACTCTTTATTCAAGAGGTTGCACGTCATCTCACCACTTCGTCAAAAAATCAATCTACATTAGCTAAAAATGAATTAGAGCCAGCAGTTACAGAGATATTAAGATTACAATTGACAGAGCTTAAACAGCTCAATGACATTGGTAATCTCGAAGTCCAAGGATTACGGGAATTACTTTTAGGACAAATTGAACATCTTTCAGGTCAAGCCCCTGATTGGGTTTGGTCAACAAACGATCTATTAGAGTTAAAAGGCTCTAAACCAATTGTGCAAGAAGAGATATCATTAGACTCAACGATGAAGGAGTTTAATCAAATGGTTAGTCAACAACATACTGATGCCAATGAAGATCAAGACAATTCTGCAGCGGTAGTAAATACTACAGTTCCAGGGTGGTCAAAAATTCTCGAACCTGTAGTTGCTATTATTATTCTCTGGATTTTATATTGTGCTGCAACACAAATGTTTAACTAAAATATTTAAAATTTTAGTTAAACAAGATAAAAATCGCCTAAATGGCGATTTTTTATTTACGAATAGTCCAGCACTTTAGACTTAATAAATAACATAGATAAAAATTAAAAATTTGCCATACCTATTATTTAATGCAGCAATACATATATAAAAGTCTTTCCAATTACCAAAGATTCCTTGCCCTATTTAGCCAATTTTTTTATTTAAGCTTTTATTAATTCTTTTTTGCCTAAGGCATAAAAAGCTGATTTTATTACCATGAACGTAATTTTTAACAAGGTTAAAGACTTTGTTGGCTTTTAATCGCCTTGCATCCTACTTCTTAGTACAAGAAGTTGCTAAGGATAAATATTTTCATTCTTTCAAAATCAAGATTTAATCCAAAAAATTGATCATCACTTTTTTCAAATACTTGATAAAGAAGGCTCCATATAGAGCTTTTTTAATTTCTTCCGCCCATAAAAAAATCCCCCTGCTCTATGAGTCAGGGGGATTTTAGAATTAATGAGCTGGCGATGACTTACTCTCACATGGGTAACCCCACACTACCATCAGCGCAAAGAGGTTTCACTTCTGAGTTCGGGAAGGGATCAGGTGGTTCACTCTTGCTATTGTCGCCAGCACAACTGTTTATGGATACTTGCTCGGGTCTTATTTGTGTGCCGTTGCTTTTTCCAAATCTTTACAGATTGGGCTGTTTGAGTTGCTATTGTCTAACTAACGCTTCACTAAATCAAGTTTTTTGTAGTGATTCAATCGAACCATACAACTGTTTGGGTGTTGTATAGTCAAG
>NZ_JABERK010000033.1:0-558 GCF_013004315.1 Acinetobacter sp. ANC 5378 | reverse complement strand
AGACAATATCTGCCAAAATCCTCATCGTTTGATCATGTTTCAAAAGAGCGGATAGAACAGATAGAGACTGCTCTAAATAATCGTCCTAGAAAGACACTGGGCTGGTATACACCCAGTGATATTAGGGACTGTTCTAAATTTTGTGTAAGTACTTAATTTTCATTTATCCTACTGAGGATAATAAAAAGAGGTACTTCACATGGATGAAGCTACAATCAAAAGTATGGCAGCTGAATTAGCTAAAGGTTTAAAAACTCCTGAAGATTTAAACCAAATGACAGCCATATTTAAAAAGTTCATGATCGAAACCGCTCTGAATACTGAGCTTTCTGAACATTTAGGCTATGAAAAGCATCAACCTAAGAAAGGATCTAATGCACGTAATGGTTTTAGCTCCAAAACAGTTCTAACACAAGATGGGCAGCTTGCTTTAGATTGAACCGTACCGGGTTTGTCGGAGACAGTTTATTTAAGTTAGGCTACCTGACCTAACGGATTAATTTTATCATAGTACATTGCTTCAAAATCAAAAGGTGACACATAACCTAGCGCACTATG
>NZ_JABERK010000032.1:0-991 GCF_013004315.1 Acinetobacter sp. ANC 5378 | reverse complement strand
TGAACCGTACCGGGTTTGTCGGAGACAGTTTATTTAAGTTAGGCTACCTGACCTAACGGATTAATTTTATCATAGTACATTGCTTCAAAATCAAAAGGTGACACATAACCTAGCGCACTATGTACACGTTCTTTATTGAACCAATCTACCCAGTTTAGTGTCGCAAGTTGTACATCTGCTAAACCTTGCCAATCTGCTTTTAAATATTCAATCACCTCTGTTTTGTATAAGCCATTCATCGTTTCAGCCAAAGCATTATCGTATGAATCACCGGTCGTACCGACTGATGCCCTTAAATTTGCTGCTTCTAAACGATTGGTATAGCGAATAGAAAGATACTGTACGCCTCTGTCACTATGATGAATCACGTTCTTTGGCATGCCTCGATCATGCAATGCTTGCTCCAGTGCATCGAGCACCATGTCTGTATTCATACGTGTTGATACTTTCCATCCAACAATTGCTCGTGAGAACACATCAATAATAAAGGCGGTATAGACCCAGCCTGCATTTGTTTGAATATACGTGAAGTCAGCGACCCACAGCTGGTCAGGCTGATCAGCACTAAAATTGCGTTTCACCAAGTCATCTGCTCGTTTTTGATCATCTCGGCTACGGGTAGTTTGTTTATTCTTACCACGCCAAACACCTTGTATACCTAGCTTTTGCATCAATCGAGCAACTGTACAGCGCGCAATAATATAGCCTTCACGTTTCAGTTTTTGCCAAACTTTACGTACACCATATCGACCTGAACTTTCCTTCCAAATTCGTTTAATTTGTTCAGCATGATGCAAGTCATGTAAATCTCGTTTCGCTCGATGTTCTGGATTGTCCGCGAGATCTAAAGTTCGGTAATAGGTTGAAGGTGCGATAGGTAAAATTCTACAAATCGCCTCGACTCCGTACAGCTCTTTATTATTATGGATAAAATCCACCATTATTTGTGTGGGCGGTCGAGCTCCGCCTGGGCGAAAAAAGCGGCTGCTTT